>JBKPJP010000118.1:0-8952 GCA_046730735.1 Acidobacteriota bacterium
ACGCATCCTTGCTCAACACTAACGTCTCGAGCACGAGATAGTCCATTTCAGTGCGCATAAAACAACGATAACTGTCAGCCGGCGTGCAAACGATCGGCTCCCCCCTGACGTTGAAGCTCGTATTCACGATCACCGGACAGCCCGTTCGTTTCCTGAACGCCTCAATGATCTCCCAGTAAAGAGGATTCGTCTCGCGCGTGACTGTTTGCACTCGCGCCGAACCATCCACGTGCGTGACCGCGGGGATCTCCAAACGCTTCACCTGAGCCACCAGCGACATGTAAGGGCTGTCTGCGTCCAGTTCAAACCACTCCGACACGTGCTCGCGTAAGACACTCGGCGCAAACGGACGGAAACTCTCGCGAAATTTGATCTTCAGATTCATCACTGACTGCATCTCGGGCAAACGAGCGTCGCCGATAATACTGCGACAACCGAGCGCGCGTGGTCCAAATTCCATTCGCCCCTGGTGCAACCCGATAACCTTTCCCTCGGCCAACAACGCGGCGACTACATCCGGCAGTTGGTCACGTGAATACTTGTTATAAGGCACGTTGTTCGACTGCAAGTACGCTTCGATATCTACTTCGCTGTCGCATGGTCCAAGATACGATCCTTTCATCGCGTCGCGTCCAATCACGGCGCGCGGGTTCCCGAGATAGCGGTGCCAGATCGCGAGCGCAACGCCGAGCGCGCCGCCTGCGTCACCGGCCGCCGGTTGGATCCAGATATCTTCAAACGGCACTTCCCTGCGCACTCTTCCATTGGCAACACAGTTCAACGCCACACCGCCCGCCAGACACAGATACTTCATCCCCGTTTCTCGGTGGACGTATTGCGCCATCTTCAACATCACTTCTTCCGTGATCACCTGCACGCTGCGCGCAAGGTCCATCTCGCGTTGCGTGATAGTCGATTCGGGTTTGCGAGGTGGGCCACCGAAGAGCTTGTCAAACGCGCCGTTCGTCATGCGCAGGCCCTGCGAGTAGTTGAAGTAGTCCTGATTGAGCTTGATGCTGCCGTCGTCTTTGACTTCGAGCAGGTGGTCTTTGATCGCACCGACGTAACGCGGTTCGCCGTAGGGCGCGAGTCCCATCACCTTGTACTCGCCGCTGTTGACCTTGAATCCGGTGTAGTAAGTGAATGCGCTGTAGAGCAAGCCCACACTGTTCGGATAACGCAGCTCCTGTAACAGGGTCAACTCGTTTCCCTTGCCGATCCCCATCGAACTGGTGGCCCACTCGCCTACTCCGTCGATCGTGAGTATCGCTGCCTCGTTGAAGGGCGAAGGATAGAAAGCACTGGCCGCATGGCTTTCGTGATGATCGCCGAACAGCAGTTTCCATTTGAACTTGCGGCCACGCTTCTTCGCCGTGCGTTCGTCTTCTTCTCCGTCGACCTTCGCCAGTTCCGTGCGAATCAGATCCGGCATCCAGAGTTTTTCGCTCATCCAGAGTGGCATTGATTTGAGAAACGAGCGGAAGCCGGCGGGCGAGTAGTCGAGGTAAGTCTCGAGCAGGCGATCGAACTTGAGCAGCGGCTTGTCGTAGAAGCCGACGAAGTCGAGTTCTTCGGCGGTGAGGTTTGCTTCGGCGAGACAATAACGCGCGGCCTGGATCGGAAAGCGATGATCGTGTTTGACGCGGGAGAAGCGTTCCTCCTGCGCGGCGGCCACGATGTCGCCGTCAACAACGAGACAAGCTGCCGAGTCGTGATAGAACGCCGATATTCCGAGAATGCTTACCACTAGAAGAGAGTGTAGATGAACGGGGCGATGGCCGAACCTTTTGCGAGCACCAGCAGCACGCCAACGAGCACGAGCGTGATCACAATGGGAGCCATCCAGTATTTCTTGTTCTCCCTCATGAACTGCCACAACTCGCTGATGACATGAATCTTCGACATAGAAATCATTTCCCGCAAAGGCGCAAAGAAAGACGCTAAGGCGCAATTTCACTTTGCGACTTTGCGTCATCCTTTGCGCCTTTGCGTGAAACCTCTTCTCTCAAAACATTTTCTCGTAATGATCTCGGGGTCGTGCGGGATATGGACTCCAGAACGACTCGCGCGAACCGGAACGTCGTTCGAGCGGGTCCCATCCCATCGCCCGCTTGATCAACCCGATCGGCGTTAGCACCAGAAAGAAAATGATCGCCAGAATGATCCGGCTGGAGACGTAAGCCAGCCCCTCGGCGAGTTTCATCCAGAGCTTACGTGGGATTACGAGGAGACGCGGCAACGCGACGCCTAACAGAACGAGTGCCGCTCCCATGATCGTGAAGACGTAAGCGGCAACGGCAAACTTTCCGCGGTAAAACCACCAGAGTCCGAGCAGGCTGAACACGACGCCTACCAGTAGTCCAAACTCCCGCTCTGCTCGGAAGGTGCGAGGCCTCATTGGTTAGCTGGTGACAAGCTCGTTCGCCGGCGTGCGCTGCTTTTCGAGTTCGCCGGCGATCCAGTGATAAGTGATATTGAGCCCGTCTTCGAGGGAAATAGTGGGCTCCCATTTCAGCACTTCGCGCAAGCGCGTGTTGTCGCTGTTGCGGCCCCTGACGCCCTGCGGTTTCGTAAGATCGTAGCGCTTGCCAATCTTCTTGCCGGCGATGTTTGCCACAATGTCTACCAACTCGTTGACGGAGATCATCCTGTCCTGACCAAGATTGATCGGCTCGCGATGATCGCTTTGCATCAGGCGATAGATACCTTCAACACAATCGTCGATGTAGCAGTAAGAGCGAGTTTGTTCACCATCGCCCCAAACTTCGATATCGTCCCCGTCTTCGGCGAGTGCAACCTTGCGGCAGATCGCGGCCGGAGATTTTTCGCGGCCACCGTCGTAGGTGCCCAGGGGGCCAAAGATGTTGTGAAAGCGCACGACGCGTGTGTCGAGTCCGAAGTCTTCGGTGTAGTGACGGCAAACTCTTTCCATGTAGAGTTTTTCCCAACCGTATCCGTCTTCGGCATCGGCGGGATAGGCGTCTTCCTCTCGCAACGGCGTGACGTCAGTATCTTTCTGTTTGTAACCGGGATAGATACACGCGCTCGACGTGTAGAGGTAACGTTTCACTCCGTTGGCGCGCGCGGCTTCTATGCTGTTGAGGTTAATCAACGTGTTGTCACGAACGATGACGGCCTTGTTGTTTTCGATAAATCCGATGCCGCCCATGTTTGCCGCGAGCCCGTAGACCTCGTCCATGCCTTCGGTTGCTTTGAGGCAGTTGTCAGGCTTGGAGAGGTCGAGAAACAGGAACTCATCCGCAGCGGTTGATTCGTATTCCGGCGCCTTGATATCGACACCGCGCACGAAGTAACCACGATCGATTAGATACCTGGTGAGATGGTGACCGATAAACCCACCCGCACCCGTGACCAATACTTTCGTCTGTTTTGACATTCAGCAATATTCTCCGAAGTGGAAAAGATATTACAGGACAAATACGATTAACAAGATCTCTGCGGTCTCTGCGTTTCTCTGCGTCCTCTGCGCTAACAAAATTTGTAACGCAGAGAACGCAGAGATACGCAGAGAACCGCAGAGAAAACTTCTGCTCACTACTATCGTCCGTTGCTGCTCAGGGCCAGCTTTTTCAGGCAGCCCCAAAAGGGACGATTCAATACACCTTCCGGGTGTACAGCCAAAGCACGCATCAACCAATTCGCTGCTTCCGACTTGCGACCCGCTTCACTCGCGGCGTACGAAAGACGCAGGAACCGCGTCGCCCTGCACCAGCGTTGATCCACTCCCTGTAAGCGTGGTTCGTAAAACTCCGCAATCTGATCAAACTCCTCCAACTGTCGATGTCCCTCCGCAATCGTCTTGCTCACTTCGTGCAAACGATACGCAGCCATCGGCAGCGGCATGTATTCACACTTGTGACCCGCCAGCAGCAGACGCACATACATGTCGTGATCGAAATCGTAGTTCCAGCGTTCTTCAAACCCGGACTTCACGATCTCGGTTTTCCAGAAGTGACCCGGTTGCGGTGCGGTATACGCCCACGATAAACAATGCGCCGCCGACTCCGGCACGTCCGCATGAATCAACTTTGTCTCGTGCCCCTCGCCGAACATGATGGTATCGCCGCAAATCCACTTGCTTTCCGGATTCTCATTGAAGTGACTCATCGCGGCGTTGAACACACCCGGCAGGTAAACATCGTCGCTGTTGATGAACGCGAAAACATCCCCGGTCGCTTTTTCCAGACCCTTGTTGAGCGCATGAACCTGCCCGCGATCTTTTTCACTCACCCAGTAAGCGAGCTTGTCCTCATAGCGACGAATGATCGAGACGCTTTCGTCAGTGCTGCCACCATCGATCACGATGTACTCGAGCGGCTCGTATCCCTGTTTGAGTACAGAGAGAATCGTCTCTTCCAGGAAGCGTCCCTGGTTGAACGATGGCGTGACGATTGTGAGCTTCAATGGCATTCAGTTCTGCGGCCGGAAACTCCTGATCGATTCAACCACGTAAACCTGCTGCTCGTCAGTCAATTCAGGATAAGCCGGTAGAGCCAGCGTCTCGCGAGCGGCGCTTTCGCTCTGGGGAAAATCGCCTTCTTTATAGCCGAGATATGAGAAACATTCTTGCCGGTGCAGGGGAACAGGGTAATAAACTTTACTACCAATACCGTGAGCTTTTAAATGCTCGATGAGATTATCACGGTTACCGGGAACGCGGATCACGTATTGATGAAAGATGTGACGGCCATCGGGTCTAGCCTGAGGCGTCATCAGGGGAAAACTGAGATCCGCTTTGTTCAGCAGTTCGGTATAGCGCTCGGCCTTTTGCGCCCGTTCCTCGGACCAACGATCGAGACTCGGGAACTTCACGCGCAACACCGCCGCCTGCAACTCATCCAAACGGCTATTGATTCCGACTTCTTCGTGCTGATATTCGGTTGAGCCGCCATGCGCGCGCAGTCGTCGCAAACGTGCTGCGAGATCGTCGTCGCTGGTCGTCATGATGCCGCCGTCGCCCGCGCCGCCAAGGTTCTTTGTCGGATAAAAACTGAAACAGCCGATGGCGCCCATTGAACCCGCGCGTCGTCCATTGTACGTGGCGCCAATCGCTTGCGCGGCATCTTCGACGATCGGAATGCCGCGTCGTTTGCCGAGTTCGAGCAATGGATCCATCGCCGCGCACTGCCCGTAGATGTGTACCGGCATGATCACTTTCGTGCGCGGCGTGATCGCGTCAGCAACTCTTGCAGGATCGATATTGTAAGTTTTGGGATCGATGTCGACGAACACCGGACGCGCGCCGAGACGAGCGACACACGCGGCAGTGGCGAAGAATGAGAAAGGCGTAGTGATCACTTCATCGCCGGCTTTTACGTCGAGCGCCATTAAAGCAAGCAGTAAGGCGTCGGAGCCCGAGGCACAGCCGATTGCGTGCTTCGTCTCGCAATAAGCGGCGATCGTGTTTTCGAGTTCACGTACTTCGTCGCCAAGTACGAAGCGCTGCGAACTCATTACGCGCTCTACAGCCTCGCGCAAGTCATCGCGCAGTGAGACATACTGCGCCTGAAGATCAAGCAAGGGAACGTTCATAAGAGATGGAGAATGAAAGCCATCCACAGATTGCACCGATTCGATCCGTGCAATCTGTGGATAGTATGGAGATGAATCAGGCGGTCTCACCCGCGGAAGCCCCCGAGCTGCCGTCCGTTTCGGTGGAGTAGTAATTCGAGTAGTAACCTGAATAATAGTAGTCCTGCGACTCCAGCCTCACATTGTTCAGCACCACACCAAAAATGTGCGCGCCGACGTCCAGCAACTGCTGCTTGGCGCGTCGCACCACCGCGCGCGAGCTTCTGCCGCCATGAACCACCAGCACCACGCCATCGACCATAGTCGAGAGGATCGAAGCATCGGTAAACGAAATCGCCGGCGGTGAGTCGATAATGATGTGCGCGAATCGATCGCTCAAAGTACTCAGCAGCCTGCGCATCTCTTCCGAACCCAGCAACTCCGCCGGATTTGGCGGCACTGGTCCCGAAGTCAACACTTTCAGGTTCGGAGTCTTGGTGCAGACCTGAAGCAGGTTGTCGAGGTTCTTTTCACCCGACAGCCAGGTTGTCAGGCCTCTCGAGTTTCCGACTTCAAACTGAGAGTGCAATCGCGGACGTCGCAAGTCGCAATCAATAATCAAAACTTCCGCGCCTGTTTGCGCAAGCATGAAAGCAGTATTAATCGCTGTGGTGGTCTTTCCTTCGGACGGTTGACTCGACGTGACGAGAATCGTCTTCGGCGGCTGTCCGGCCGACGACAACAACAACGACGTTCTCAAGTGGCGGTACGACTCCGCGATCGGCGAACGCACGTCGTCGATCATAGCCAGCGCCGTGCTCTCACCAGGCGCGGGAGCCGGTTGCGGAAGTCCTTTCAGTCGAACGCCTCCACGACCCGCGGGAATCATCGCCAGCGCGGGCAAGTGGATATAGCGATCGACGTCGTCGAGCGACTTGACGGTGTCGTCAAGGAAATCAAGCAGGAACGCCAGACCGATACCCGCAACCAGCGACAACACGAACGCGATCATCACGTTCCTCATCCGCGGTGGTCCAACCGGAGATCTCGGTAAACGGCTGTAGTTCTCAATTCTTACTTCGCTGCCCTTATCGCCCTGCGCGATCTCAACTTCACGCTGCTTTTGCAGCAACGTGGCTAAATACTGTTTGTTTGTCTCGAGGCGTTGTGTGAAGGCGGCCATCTCGATCTGGTCGCGAGTCTGCTGGTCGGTGACGCCACGCTGCTGCATGTACATTTGGCGGATGCTGTTTTCATGATGCTGTTCCGCTTCGTATTGCGCCTTGAGCGAAGCAACGGCTTGTTCGGCTGCTTTGCCCAGTTCACCTTCGAGACGATTGATGGCAGCTTCCGTTTTCTTGACCTCCGGCCATTCCGGCGTGTAGGTCACCAGCAGCGCCGCCTTTTTCTCTTTCAATTCTGAGATTCTTTTCTGAATTTCAGCGATTCGCTCTGATTTCAGTACTTCAGGAACGGAAAAAATGTCACTGGAATTTTTGGCGTTGAGATAGATCGCCTGCGCGTTCTTGCGCTGGTTTTCGGCTGCGAGAAGCTGCCGGCTCAAGTCTCCCAGACGTTGGCCTTCGACGTTGAGAGAGGCGTCCTGGCTGGGCGACAGTCCTTTTTCGCGCGCGTAATTGAACAACGATTCCGTATCGTGCCGGATCCTTTCCTGGTAGTCGGCAATTGAGCGAGCCAGCAGGTCTTCAGCTTTGGTCGAGTTTTGTGTGGCGCGCTCGACGTTGTTGGCCTGAAATACTTCCGCCAGGGCATTCGCCACTTTCTGCGCCATCTCCGGATCGGTGTGACGATATTTGATCACGAAGAGGTTCGTGCCGACGATGCCTTCGATCTTTTCCGAGCCGATGATTGCGTCTTCGTATGGCTCGAGGGCGGAAAGCTCTTCAGGAGTTAACGGATCGTCTCGCAATTGCGCCTGGCCAACGACATTGAGCCCACCGGTGTTGGGGGCGGCTGTGGTTGGCGGTTTCTTTTCACCGGAAACCATTCTTCGCAGGGCCGCAAAGATTCCTCCCTGGGCGCCGCTGCCGAAGAAGTTCGGGTTGTGTTGCAGGTCCAGACTCAAAGCCACCTGGCGCGCGAGAGCGGGGCTCTGCAATAACTTAATCTGCGTTCCCCAGAAATTCGCGTCGGGTTGTGCATTGAGCACAAACTTGTCCGTCTGGAGCACATTGGTTTGCCTTTGCTCGATCCGGACCGTCGCTTCGGCTTCGTAGATCGACGGCTGGCGAAACATCTGCACCGCGACCAACGACGTGACGACCAGACAAAGACTAAGGATCAGCCACTTTCGCTTCAGCACCACAAACAAATAATCGCGAAGCTGGTTCGGCTCGCTGGCGGCAGGACCATAGGACCTGACCTGGCCAATATCGGTAAGTGGTCTATCGAGCGCACGCTCGACGGCGGCTGGCATCGGCATCAAACGATTATCTTGGGACATCAGGTGTTAACTCCCGCACAAATAAAGAGGGTAGGGATAATAACAGAGACTTGCGCCTGTTTGTAGGGGCTGGGCTCTGTCTTTTCTCAGTTTTCTCACGGAAAGTCGCAAAAACGCAAAGCACTGCCGCGCATCTAATCGCTTTCTTTGCGCCTTTGCGCCTTTGCGTGAGAAATAAAATCGGCCAGAGCGTCTTGCCACGAGGGTAGCGGCGCGAGGCCAATCGCATCTGACAACAGACATTTTAATCTCGAATTATGCGGGCGCGGGGCGGGCCGGCCAAGGGAATCGCCATTTACGACCTCAAGCCCGGCAGTATCCAAATTAGCCAGACGCAGCGCCTCGCGCGAAAAAGTTTCGAAACTCGCCCCCTCACCCGAATTGACTACGTGATATACCCCGGGCAGATCCAGTGCGGCGAGTTCGCGCAGCCTGACTGCCAAATCATGTCCGTACGTCGGCGTACCCCAGTAATCCGCAATCGCTTTCAACGTCTCACCACGTGCAGCGCGCACAATAACATTGCTCAGGAAATTTCGCCCGCCCGGCCCAAAAATATAACCCGAGCGCACGACGATCGTGCGCGCGTGCGCCTCCTGCGCCCTGCGCTCACCCTCCAGTTTGTATCTTCCGTAGACACTAATCGGCGATGGCTGATCGCGCTGCGTGTAAAAACCTTCCTTCACACCATCGAAAACATAATCCGTCGAAATCGTGACTAAAACAGCGTTCGACTTTTGACAGGCACGAGCAAGATTCTCCGGACCCACCGCATTTGCGAGGCGCGCTTTTTCGGGGTTACTTTCACAACCATCGACATCTGTCCACGCAGCGCAATTAATCACGGCCTCCGGGCGCTTCGCGACGATTAGCTCTTCAACACTTCTCGTGTCGGTGATGTCGAGGCCGCTGTGGTCGTAACCAAGCACCTCATCACCGCTCGCCGAACAATGTTC
>JBKPJP010000119.1:0-9654 GCA_046730735.1 Acidobacteriota bacterium
GAAATAGAATCGGCAATCGGCAATCGGAAATTGGCAATCGGCAATCTCCCCAAATCCTGTACACTACACAGTATGTCCTCTTCGTTCGTCAGCCAGCTTCCCCTCGCACCGCTGGGCGCCGGCGATCTCATCGACCGCGCTGTCAGGCTGTACCGGCGTCATCTCTTCGTTCTAATCAGGACCGCCGCGCCGCCCGTGATCATCGTCGCCGGAGGCTGGATACTGTTTTCAATCAGTGTGCGACGCGTGTTCGCGACGACAGAGAGCAATGATCTCCTGTTGTATGGGTTTCTCACGACCTTGTCACTCGCGTTAATGACCGGCGGGTATCTATTTATGCTGGTGGTGATGGGAGGCGCCACGCGTACGCTCGTGGCCCATCTGCTGCGCAACGAACCCGTCACTGCGCGCGCCACTTACACCGCAGTCAAGGCCCGCTTCTGGGGACTACTCGGAGCTTCTACCATCGTCATGGTTTGGATTAGCGCCTCGTTCATGGCAGCGTTTATGGGCGCGTACGTGGTCTTAGTGGTTTTCATTTTAGGCTCCGTGCTCTTCGCCACCGTTGTTTCATGGCTGATGCCTGTTGTGATGATAATCGGGACGCTCGTCGCTACGCTCCTGGGATTGTGGATCTTCTTTCTGATTGTGGGCCGCGTCGCCTATGTGCCGCAGGTGATGCTGGTCGAAGGCAAAAGCGTGTTTGCCGCGGTCGGACGCAGCTTCTCGTTGGCGCGCGGAAACGTGCGGCGCTTGACGGCGATGACGTTGTTTACCGCTTTCGCCACTTACTCAGCTTTGATGATTCTCGCAGTTCCACTCAGTTGGTATGGTTATCTCAATGGCGTTAATCCATGGAACTCCGCGCAGTGGCCGGCGTGGTATGCGGTTGCTTACAGCGTCCTTGGACCACTGAGTTCGATCGTGCTGACGCCGGTTTGGATGCTGGGACTTTCGCTGCTCTACGTGGATGAACGAGTCAGGCACGAAGGTTACGACATCGAATTGATGGCCGCGCGTCAACTTGGCGAACTTCCCGACATCAACGTTTCATCGCCGCTCGGAACGGCGCTTCATTCGCTCGAGCGTCAACCGCCGCCGCCCGGTCCGCCGATGGC
The DNA here is from genome assembly GCA_046730735.1 of Acidobacteriota bacterium. Classification (GTDB taxonomy): domain Bacteria; phylum Acidobacteriota; class Blastocatellia; order Pyrinomonadales; family Pyrinomonadaceae; genus PSRF01. The sequence continues at coordinate 1,119 of JBKPJP010000119.1, forward strand.
ATCAGGTCGAGTACTAAACCTCAGTTAACTTCATGCCAGCGCTTGCCAAAAACTACCAGTGTCGCAGCGTCGCGATAATGGTTGCGTTGTTCATCTTTCCTGCAACGGCATCGGCGATTTCGTTGTCTGAGTACCAGCACAAACTCAAGCAGGCCATCACCGCTCTCGACACCCTCGCTCAGGTTGACGAACACGAAACTGAGGACCAGTTCAAAAACCGTTTGCTGCAAACAATCGACGCCGTGCGCGTTGCTTTGCCCGAGCACTTCACGGTTGAGGAGAATGGCGACGTTTGCCAGGTTGATAATTCAGCACTCCATAAAACTCTTGACGATCTCAAGTCTTCAACAGTTGAAGAGCAGTTCAAAAAGATCGACGAAGTGAAGGCAACGCTTCAGGCTTTGGAGATGCGAATCGCCGAACGCATCTCGGCCACGCCTTCAGGCGAGCCGAAAGATCAGGCGAAGAGCAGGCTCGAAAGCATTCTGGCGCGCCCCGAATATACAACTGGTCCACGTGGTTCCAACGCGCTCTTTCGTTTAATCGAGCGCTTTATACGCTGGCTCCTGAGTTTCTTTCCCAAGCCGCGCGTAGGTTCTCCGGGCCGTTTGGACTGGCTCGTCTCCATAGTGGAAGTGATTGTTATCGGCTTGGCCGCGGCGGTTTTGCTTTACGTTGCCTTTATCCTGCTGCGCCGGTTTGGTCGCAGTCGCCGGCCCAAAGTTGGCAAAAAGAAGGAAGCGAGGATTGTTCTCGGTGAACGACTCGAACCCGAAGCGACCTCTACAGATCTGCTCTCTCAGGCTGAAGCACTCGTGCGAAACGGCGATATTCGCGGCGCCATTCGTAAAGCCTACATCGCGCTGCTCGTCGAACTCGGCGATCGCAAGCTCATCAGCCTGGCCCAATACAAAACTAATCGCGACTACCTGAACTCAGTCCGTAGTGTTCCTCCGCTTCATTCGACGATGCGAGGACTCACGGATATTTTCGAGCGACACTGGTATGGTCTTGAACAGGCCACGCCTGACGACTGGCAGGACTTCCGTGCGGGTTATCTCGCTGCGTTACAAGCCGGAACTAACTAAGAGATGCGACAGCGGATCACCATCATTCTGACGTTCGTAGTGATCATCGGATTGCTCGTCATCTTCAACTCACTGACGTACGTGAGGAAAGAGAAGACCGAGGACATGGAGATGGTTCCGAATCGTTCAACGTATCACTCGGGTCCAACCGGCACGCGAGCACTTCACGATTTTCTCAATGAATCGGGTCACAAAGTCATTCGCTGGCGTGAGTCGCCCGAGCGACTCTTCAGCGAGAACGGCAAACTGATCAACACGTTCGTGGTGATCGGTCGCACACAGATCGAATTCACTGGTAATGAGGCGCAGGCATTGCGCGACTGGGTCCAACGAGGTGGTCGTTTGGTTTTGATCGATCGCAACGTTGACGAAGCCATCGCTCCAGGGTCTGAAGGTTGGAGTATCAAAGCACGTGAATGGGACTTCCCCGGCATCGACGACAATCCCGGTGATGTGCAACAGATGACGCGAGGCGTGACGGCGCTGAAACCGCTGCAACCGACAATCCTTACGAACACGATTGAATCCGTAATGCCGTCTCGTTTTGCTTCGCGACTTAGCGTCATTCCACCGCCAAAAGACAAAGAGGACGAGGACGAGGATGCCGACCTTGTAGAGGCGTCGACTTCAGCCGCGCCGATCATTCACATCGGCAATAAGGAAGGAGCTTTGCTCGTTGACTACGCTTATGGCATGGGCAGGATCGTGTTGCTCAGCGATCCTTACATCGTCACAAACAATGGCATTAAGTTGAACGACAATCTGCAACTCGCAATCAACACGCTTTCGGCCGGCGGTGGACTAATCGCGTTTGATGAATATCACCAGGGCAAAGGCATTTCACAAAATCCGTGGGCGGGTTATTTTGCCGGGACGCCTGTGTTGGCCCTGGCGGCGCAGCTTGGGTTGCTCGTCCTGTTGATTATCTGGACCAACGCGCGTCGCTTTGGTCGTCCTTTGCCGTTGCCGCATACCGATCGTCGTTCGAGCCTGGAGTTCGTCGCTTCGATGGCTGAGCTTCAGGAGCGTTCGCGTGCCTTCGATCTCGCGATTGAAAACATCTACACGCGCACGCGTCGAGTGCTCGCTCGCTACGCCGGAATGGATTACAACAGCTCGCGATCGGAGATTGCGAAGCGCGTCGCGGAAAGATCGACCATCGACGCCGGTAAACTGGAAACCCTGATGCGCCAATGCGAGGACGCGATCAACGGTGAGCAGATCAACTGGCGACAGTCTCTCGATCTGGTGCGACGTCTGCGCGAACTCGAGAGGACTCTTGGCCTCGGGATGCGCGCTCGCGACGAACGCCAGGCAGCAGAAAACATTTGACCTTTGCATGAAAATCGACTTCACTTGGCAAGTTTTCTCAGCGGCCCTCTGCGTATCTCCGCGTTCTCTGCGTTAAAAAGCGCCATTAATCGCAGAGAACGCAGAGATACGCAGAGGGCCGCAGAGGAAGTTGCTCGAACTACTCCACTGACCGCGGATAACTAATGCCCGAGACCGTCGCCTCTACTGTCGAACACATTCGCACCGAACTGAGAAAAGTAATCGTCGGCCAGGATGCGGGCGTCGAACAGATCCTGATCGCCTTGCTGGCGGAAGGTCATGCCCTCGTTGAAGGCGTGCCCGGCACGGCAAAGACGCTGACGGTCAAGACGCTGTCGCGAATTATCAACGCCACCTTCAGTCGCATCCAGTTTACGCCCGACCTCATGCCCTCGGACATCACGGGCACAAACGTCTTCAATATCGCGACGTCGAGTTTCAACCTGCGGCGTGGTCCAATATTCACCGACATCCTGCTCGCCGACGAAATAAACCGCACGCCACCAAAAACTCAGGCCGCACTGCTCGAAGCAATGGAAGAGCGGCAGGTGACCATCGACGGCGAGGCATATGCGCTGCCGTCGATATTCACGGTGCTGGCCACTGAGAACCCGATCGAATACGAAGGCACATATCCACTACCGGAAGCGCAACTCGATCGTTTTCAGCTCAAGATATTGCTGGGTTATCCCGATGAAACTGCCGAACGAGAAGTGATAGCGCGTTGGAATGATGGGTTTAATTCACGACGACTGGACGAGGTTGATATACGGCCACTGTCCGATCCAACCGCGATACTTCAGTGTCGTGCGGAAGTTGCGCGGGCGCGCATGGAACCTGGCGTGCAGTATTACGCCGTCGATCTCGTGCGACGCACGCGGACGCATCCGTTTATTCACTACGGCGCCAGCCCGAGAGCTTCGGTGGCTTTGCTGCTTTGCTCGAAGGCGCTGGCGGCGATTCGCGGGCGCGATTTCGTAACGCCTGACGACGTGCGCGACGTGGCGCTGCCGGTGCTTCGTCATCGCCTGACATTACGCGCAGAGGCCGAACTGGATGGCGTGACTGCGGATGCAGTGATCACCGATATTCTCAAGTCTTCCGAAGTCCCGAGATAATTAGCCGCGGATGACGCGGATAAACACGGATCGATGCGCTTCGTCTTCACTAGATTCTTCTACGTTCTCATTGCGCTCGGCCTTATCCCGTTATGGTTTTCATGGGAGTATCCGTGGCTGCGTTGGGTTGCGCTTGCCTACAACATCGCGCTACTCGGCGCCGCTTTCGCTGAGTCGCGCTTTTGCCGGATTCCGAAAGGCCTTGTCATCTCGCGAGAGTTTGGTGGTCGCTTTGCGATGGGCGCCGAGACGGAAGTAAGAATTCAGATTCAAAACGCGTCGAATCGTCCGGTGTCGTTGATGTTGAAAGACGAGTATCCGCCGCAGATGATGTTGAACGGGGTGCGCGAAGGTCGTCTTGACGTTGACGCGCAAAGCACTGCGACGCTCATCTACGGAGTTAAACCACCACGCCGCGGGCGCTTTGAGTTTGGCCAAACGGCGCTGCGTTTTCGATCGAAATACAAACTGATTTGGTGCCAGGCGAACGTAATTGAACCCGTCACCGTTAAGGTTTATCCCAACCTGCGCCGCGCGCGTGAGGCTGAGTTGAAAGCACTTGGCGCCCGCTCGCTCGTATCTTCGCATCGCAAAACGTCGTGGCGCGGCGAGGGTCGCGAATTCGAATCGATGCGCGACTACGTTCGCGGCGACGAGTTGCGACACATCTCATGGACCGCAACTGCGCGACGCGGAAAGCTCACCACGCGCCAGTATCAAATTGAACGCGATCAAACAATCCTGATCGCACTCGATGCCGGCCGCTTGATGACGGCCCGAATTGAAAACGAAACCAAACTCGATTCGGCAGTGCATGCGACGCTCGCGCTCTTTTCCGCCGCTGCGCGCGCCGGCGACAATTCCGGCCTGGTTGTTTTTGGACGCCGGATCAAGAGTTACCTGCCGCCCGGTCGCGGACACGATCACATCGACGCGGCGCTCGAGGCTCTGCACGCAGTCGAACCGGAGATGATCGAGCCTTCGTACCCGCACGCATTCGAATTCATCGCGGCTAACAGCAAGCGCCGGTCGCTGGTGGTCCTGCTGACTGACCTCGTCGACGAAGAAGGTTCGAAGGAGTTGTTGACGTCGCTGCACATACTGCGTCCGCGTCATTTACCGCTCGTCGTTACGATCGCGGATCGGGATTTAAAAGCAGTGGTGCGGCAAACGCCTGGTTCGGTCAAGGAACTGTTTACGCAATCAGTCGCTGAAGAGATTATTTATCATCGCGAAGCCGCGCTTCGTCTCGTCGAGTCGCTCGGGGGTCTCGCACTCGACGTCACCGCCGCCGCGCTCGCCCCCGCATTGTTGGAAACGTATTTGCGTGTGAAGGAACGCGGGCTCTTATGACGAATCGCGACCGCCGAGCAGCAAGTAGGAATACATCGCCACGCCGGTGAGCGCCGCGATGCTGTACTTGATGCGCGGATCGATCGCCGCGGGCGAAATGAAGCCTTCGATAGTTCCAGCCACAACCAGCAACACCGCCACACCCATCATCAAACGCACTGCTTCCATGCCTCGCGTTTTGAGTGCGTCTGCGCGCGTCATGTCGCCGGGCATGATCATGGCGCTGCCAATTAAGAGTCCGGCGCCGCCCGCGATGAAGATGCACGAGAGTTCGATGACGCCGTGCCCAACCATGAACGTCAACAGATCGTTTCCGAAGCCGGCGCGATAAGTGAGTGCCAGCACCGAAGCGATGTTGGCCCCGTTCATCGCCAGCAGGTACAGTGTGCCGATTCCGAAAGTGGCGCCCAACGCGAACGTGTAAATCGTGACCTGAATGTTGTTGGCCATGATCACGCTTGCACCGATCTGATTCTGGTCATTGAGGCTTTCCCACCAATGCGTTTTCGTTTCGATGGCCATTTCACGAAACGCGGGATCGACGCCGACGAGTTCGGAAAACTCCGGATCGAGGCGAATGCCTACAAAGCCGAAGATCGCGAAAACCATGAAGATTGAGAACGAGAGCAATGTATAGCGCCAGGTGCGACGGAAAGTCTGCGGCAGTTCACGCGTGAAGAATTCGAGGATGCGTTTCCCGCCGTGCGACTCGGCGCGATAAATGCGACCATGCGCGCGAATGACGAGACTGTTCAGGTAATTGACGAGGCGCGGGTCGCGCGATTCGGCGCGCGCGATCGCGAGGTCTGAGGCCGTGCGACGATAGATACGGCCCAGTTCGCGCACCTCTTCGCGTCGCAAACGCTTCAAGGTGGCCGTATCGAGCAACTTGAGGAGGTCCTCGAGTCGCTGCCAGGCGTTCTTGCGTTGAGTGATGAAACGATCGATCGGCACAGAAGAAAGATACAATAACTGTGTAATCTGTGGATACATAATCGTATGCAAGCAGTTTCTCTAGTGGAATGCGTGCCCAACTTCAGCGAAGGACGTTCGCCCGAAAGGATTCGTTTCATCGCTGAAGCCATTGCCGGCGTTCGGTCAGCGTGTGTGCTCGACACGCATATCGATCCCGATCACAACCGTTCAGTGATCACGTTTGTGGCCGAACCGGAACGAGTGGTTGAAGCGGCGGTGAGTGCCGTGCGCAGAGCTTCCGAGCTCATCGACATGCGCGTGCATCAGGGTGAGCATCCGCGACTCGGCGCGACTGACGTGCTGCCGTTTGTTCCGATTCGCGGCGTGACGATGGACGACTGCGTCCGGCTCGCGCACGAAGCGGGTGCTGCGATCGCGCGCGAGCTTTCGATTCCGGTTTACTTTTACGAGCGGGCCGCGAAACGTCCTGAGCGTGTGAACCTTGAAGACGTGCGACGCGGGGCGCTTGAGCTGCTTCGCGAACAGATCACTACTCGCGTTCCTGATGAAGGTTTGGCCCAGGTACACGATTCGGCGGGTGCGATTGCAGTCGGCGCACGGCCTATCCTGATTGCGTTCAACGTGATCCTGCGGAGTGAGGACGTCGCGATTGCACGGCAGATTGCGCGGACGATTAGAGCACGCAACGGCGGGCTGCCGTTTGTGAAAGCGCTGGGCTTTCGACTTCAGACGCGTGGCCTGGTCCAGGTGTCAATGAACCTCGTCAATTACAAAGTAACGGGAATGACCGAAGTCTACGACGCGATCGCGCGCGAAGCGGATCGCCTGGGAGCGGAAATCGAGGGCGCCGAGATCGTCGGTCTAATCCCACGCGATGCTCTCGATCGCAACGCTGCTTACTTCCCCAAACTCGAAAACTTCTCCGAAGCGAAGATCCTCGAGCACCAGATCGATCAGTGTTACGAGCGGTAAGTTTCACGCAAAGACGCGAAGGAAGACGCAAAGGCACAAAGAAGAAGTCAGTAAAAGTTCCTTTTGCGCCTTTGCGTCTTCCTTTGCGCCTTTGCGTGAAACGCTTTTAAGATCCGAGTTTGATGATTTCCCTTCGCAGTTTTTCATCCTTCTGCATCAACCTGAGATACGTGACTTCCTCAGGACTAAGCTTCGCTTTTGCCAACGACAACACGTTCTTCATTCGCTGTGCCTTGAACCCGATTCTGCGGACCTGAAAACGATCCCAGTCACCACGGCGCTTCGGATCCAACTCAAAGATCATCGAACTCGCCGCCAGCTTACGCAACGTCGACGCAGGTGTGCGATAAACCTTACGCGTCCTGATCTTCTCTTCTTCTTTCAACGTGAGTTCTAAAACCTCTTTGCTGGTGGGCCGAAACCCGAGCTTGCGATAAAACCAGAACGCGCCCGACTCGATTCCTTCCTCATTCTCATGACCAATCTGGTAAGGATCGAGCGAGAACGCCGTCACGCCCGCGAATTGATGCATCACGTTGAGCACGCGCGCGTAGAGCCACGCTGTTTCACCGTCGCGAAACGTGTAATACAAGTTGAATCCACTCTCCATACGTTCGAACAGCGAGATGCCTTCGAAGTAACCAATCGGCACACTGTTCTTATAAATCGTCGCGGCGTGATAAACGCGCAACGGCAAACGCCGGTCCGCCGGCAGGCCCATGAGAAAAAGTTCTACACCGCGGCCCAACTCTGCGTGATAGACGTGTTTCGGATCGCCATGCGTGAAGCCGTAGAGCTCGCGATAACGAATAGTCGAGGCTTCACGAGCCATATCGAGCGCCTGTTCGCCTTCTCTCTCCGATAGCTTTCGCAGCGCCACCGGTTGGACCAACTCTTTGGCAAGATGGACGTCGCGTCGCTGGATTAAGGGCGTGCGATGATAGAACAAGCGTCGCGCGGGCAAGCGCATGCCGGTGCGTGTTGCGTCGAAGCCCGGCGTCCAGCGCACGTAAAGCTGTTGCGAGTCGTAAAGTTCGGCGCGTTCTTTGTCTGACTTGGGTAACTCGTTGAACCGCTCCATCAGCCACGCCAGTTCCGGTCGTCCCTTGCGCGCCGCCGCGAGCCATTCGCGATAAGGAATGTTGGCTTCAACAAACGTGTCTTCTTCGAGCAGCGGCATAAACCGCGGCCACGTCGCAGCCAGCCGATTCTCGTCTTCAAACCACTCCCAGTCGATAGCGACCTGCGCCGCGTGTCGCTGCAAGAGCCAACGAACGATGTAGAAACTGAACGTGTCAGTCACGGACGTACCCGCAATACCGGAAACTTCCGGATGCTGTAACGGCGAGCTGTCCTCAAGCGCCGAAACTCGTTCGGAAAATGTGCGCAACTCACTTTCAACGGCGCGCACAATCCTCGCGTTCTGCGGGTACGCGCGCAGAAACAGCAGAGCCTCGTGATAACGAACGAGCGAATCAGTGTCGTTGATTTTCTTGCGCGAGAGTTGATCGAGCAGTCGCAGAATGCGTCGCGCACTATCGGAAGTGAACTGGTTTTTCAGTTCATCGAGTCGATCGATTTGCATCATGCTCGGCGAATGAACTTCGCGGCGATCCAGCCCACGAGCACCAGCACTGACAGAATGACCCAGTTGTAACGTTCGCCGTAGGTCACCCCCGGGAAATGGTTGCTGATCATGATGAACACGACCGGCACCGCCATGAACGTGTTCTGTTT
>JBKPJP010000120.1:0-15240 GCA_046730735.1 Acidobacteriota bacterium
GACCGCACGATTGATCTCGGCACTGAGCCAACCGAAGTTGAACTCGATTTAATTGTGCCCGGCTCCATGCAGCCGCGCACCCATTTTGACGAGGCGAGCTTGCAGAGTTTGGCGGAGTCGATCCGAAGTCACGGGGTCGTCCAGCCTCTAATCGTGCGGCGGCGTGGCGATGGTTATGAGTTGATTGCGGGCGAACGGCGTTGGCGTGCGGCCAAGCTGGCCGGACTGTCAAAAGTGCCAGTCGTGGTGAAAGAGGTTCCCGATGATAGTCTCCTTGAGATAGCGCTCATCGAGAATATTCAACGTGAGGATCTTAATCCAATCGAAGAGGCGCAGGCGTATAAGAAACTGATCGAGACGGTTGGTCTAACGCAGGAGGCGCTCGCCGGTCGCGTTGGCCGTGACCGTTCCTATATAACGAACTATCTTCGTTTGCTCCGGCTTCCGGATGACCTGCAACAGCTCGTTATCGATGGGCGGTTATCTACGGGGCACGCCCGAACGCTTCTGGCGCTGGATCATGCGGATCTTCAACGTCGGATGGCGCGGAAAATCATTGATGACGGACTGTCGGTTCGAGCGACTGAACTACTAGTCCATAAGAGCAGTGAAGAGAAGCCAACGAAGAAGTCCACCGCTCAGACAGATGATCCGAATATCCGCGCTGCTGAGACCAAGCTGCGACGGGCATTAGGAACACAGGTGAAGATCACGCAGGCAGCCGACGGAAAAGGGAAGATTGAGATCAGTTTCTTTGACACTCGCGACTTGGATCGCGTCTACAATTTGCTCATGCCCGCCGCGCAGTTGTAAGACGTACAATCAAGACGCATTGCCGGCAGCGTTGCAGGTGCGGTCCAGCCAGTTCCGTGACTAGGATGCGCTGGAAATCGGGCGGGCGACGGAGGCTGCCCTAGCGATTATTCTATGAACGATCACATCGTGGGCACATTGTAAAATGGCACAGGGTCGGTTGACCGGCCTTTTGCGTCATGTTAGACTCGCGCGCTTTTCGGCAACCACAATTTGCACACAGATTAGAGGAAGTGGATGGTTCTCTTAGAGGCCCAAATTCAGTTGGTTCCTGATGGTACGTTGCTGCTCCACCTGTTAATGGTGGCCATCATGGTCTTTATCCTGAACCGCACGTTGCTAAGGCCGATGAATCGAATTCTCGCCGAACGTGAAAGACAGATCCAGGGCCGTCTTAAGGAAGCGCAGGCGTTAGCCGCTGAAACTGAGCAGAAAAGAAAGAAGTATAACGACGCCTTACACGCAGCCAGAGTTGACGGCTACAAGCTTTTGGAAAAAGAACGCACCGACGGTCTCAAAGAGAAGGATGAAAAGGTACGGCTCCATCGCGAGCAAATGTCGCGCGAAGTCGCCGCGCAAATTGATAACATTAAACGGCAAGAGCAGTCGGTAAAACAGGAACTCGAAGCTCAGGCGGCCTCCATCAGCGGCTTGATTAGTGATCAGGTACTGCGCCGTCATACTCATTAATATGTTGCTACTTATTTCTGGAGAATGGATGGAGTGGTTCAACTACCCGGGTCTGGAGATCTGGAAGTTTTTGAACCTTGCCATCTTTACTTCCGCCGGCATTTACGTGTTGCGCAAACCGATTAGTGCCGCGTTGGCGACGCGGCGTCAGTCCATCCAGCAAGAGTTGATTGCCGCGCAAACTGAACGCGAGCAAGCGCTGGCGCGAGTGACTGAAGCGGAAGATCTGCTGAGCCGTCTCGACGAACATGTGGCCGCCATTCACAAGCAGGCGCAACAGGAGGCGAAATCCGAAAGGGAACGTTTGGCAGCCGCAGCACTAAGTGAAATCGAGAAACTCAAACAGCAGGCGCAGCGCGAGATGGAAGCAGCAGACAAGTTGGCCCGCAAAGGGTTGCGCCAGTTTCTCGCGCAGCGAAGCGTTGAACTGGCGCGCGAATCGGTTCGCGGCCGGATGAGGCCTGAAGATGACAGGCTTCTAATAAAGGAGAACATTGGGGATTTGAGGAGGACCACGGTTTGAGCCTGCAGACTGTCGCACGCCGCTACGCTACGGCCCTCGCCGATGTGGCAATTGAACGACATGAAGAACGCGAGGTCCAAAACGAGTTGGACCAATGGGCAAAGATGATGGAAGCCCACTCGCAGTTGAAAGAAGTCTTTGCGAATCCCACCATCGTTTACGATCATAAACAAAAGGTTCTCGAGGATCTGATCTCGCGCACTAGTGTGAGAGAAACGACTGCGAGCTTCCTGCGAGTGCTGTTGAAGAATCAGCGCCTCTCGCAGTTGGGAGCAGTCGTCGAGCGTTTTGGCCAGGTGCTCGACGAACGTGGCGGCATGGTGGCAGCCCACGTCACAACCGCGCGGCCTCTTCCGGAAGATTTACGAAACAACCTTCACGAAACTTTGGCCGCCACGACCGGTCGCAAGGTGCGTTTGAGTTTTGCGACAGACGAATCAATTATCGGCGGTTTAGTGGCTCGCATCGGTTCAACGATCTTCGACGGATCCGTGCAAAGCCAGCTTGATCGATTGGCGAACGAAATGGCAGGCCAGTGATCCTGCGCGCCTAGAGGGAATTATGAACGACATTAAAGCCAGCGAAATTAACGAGATTATCCGCAGACAGATCGAGAACTTCGAAACCGGGGTGACGGTCTCTGAAGTCGGAACGGTCATCAAGATCGGTGACGGCATCGCCGAGTTGCACGGACTGGAAAAGGTCATGGCCGGCGAGCTGCTCGAGTTTCCACACGATGTTCGCGGTCTCGCATTAAACCTTGAAGAAGACAAGGTCGGCGCCGTGTTGTTTGGTGACTTTCAGACCATCCGCGAAGGCGATCTTGTAAAGCGAACCGGACGCATCATCGAAGTGCCGGTGGGCGACGCACTCGTCGGACGAGTAGTCGACGTGCTTGGGAATCCCATCGATGACGCTGGCCCAATCGTCACGGAGCATTACTATCCGGTTGAGCGCATTGCTCCCGGCGTGGTCGATCGACAGCCTGTGAAAGAGCCACTGCAAACGGGTCTCAAGGCGATCGACGCGATGGTGCCGATCGGTCGTGGCCAGCGCGAGTTGATCATCGGCGATCGTCAGACAGGTAAAACGGCCGTCGCGGTCGACACGATCATCAACCAGAAGGGCAAAGACGTAATCTGTATCTACGTTGCGATTGGCCAGAAAGCGTCGACGGTGGCCCAGGTGGTCAAGACGCTGCAAGACTTCGGCGCGATGGACTACACCATCGTGATCAAGGCCACTGCTTCGGATCCGGCGGCGATGCAATTCCTGGCGCCTTACTCCGGCGCCGCGATGGGTGAGTACTTCCGCGATAACGGTCGACACGCCCTGACAATCTATGACGACCTGTCGAAACAGGCCGCGGCATATCGTGAGATCTCGTTGCTGCTCCGTCGTCCGCCCGGTCGTGAAGCTTACCCGGGCGACGTCTTCTACCTGCACTCGCGCTTGCTCGAACGAGCCGCAAAGCTTTCGGATCTTAAAGGCGGTGGCTCGCTGACCAGCTTGCCGATTATCGAAACGCAGGCGGGCGACATCTCTGCATACATTCCGACGAACGTGATTTCGATCACTGACGGTCAGATCTTCCTCGAAGCCGACCTTTTTAATAGCGGCTTCCGTCCCGCGATCAACGTCGGTAACAGCGTTTCGCGTGTAGGTGGCTCCGCGCAGATCAAAGCGATGAAGCAGGTGGCGGGAACGCTTCGTCTTGACCTCGCTCAGTTTCGTGAGTTGCAGGCCTTCGCGCAGTTTGGTTCCGATCTCGACAAAGCAACGCAGGCGCAGCTCGCTCGTGGACAACGGCTGACGGAGATTCTGAAGCAACCGCAGTATCAGCCGATGGACGTGGAAAAGCAGGTGCTCGTCATCTGGTCCGCGACCAATGGTTACACCGACGATATCGCGATCGAAGATATTCGGCGGTTCGAGACAAGTCTTTTGAAATTTGTCGAGAACTCGCACCCTGGTCTGCTCGCCGACATTCGCGAACAGAAATCCTTAACTGAAGACATCAAGGCGGGACTGAAGCAGGTGCTGGAAGACTTCAAGGTCGATTGGGCCAACCAATCATCAACCGCAACTGAGTTCGCCGCTGCTCCGGCACGACCGGCTACCAGCGCCGCAGTAGCAACTGATTAAGACGTAAGACGATGCCGAATCTTCTGGACATCCGCCGGCGCATTAAGTCGGTAAAGAATACGCAGCAGATCACGAAAGCCATGAAAATGGTCTCGGCTGCGAAACTCAAACGCGCGCAGGATCGCGTCGTAACTGCGCGTCCGTTCGCGAACAAGATGGCGGAAGTTTTAGGCGAACTTGCCAAGCGGACCGATGAAGACTTTCATCATCCACTACTCGATCAACGCGGCGATCAGCGTTACCTGTTGGTCCTGATCACTGCTGACAAAGGTCTGTGCGGCGCCTTCAACACAAACCTCACGAAGGCAGCGCAGTCGTTCATCCGTGAGCATCCTGACAAGACGATCGAATTCATGGCGATCGGTCGCAAAGGACGCGACTTCTTTCGTAACCGCCACGCGACCATCACGAGCGAGTTTCTCGGGTTGACTGGCAAGGGACGCGTTGAGTTTTCAGAAGCACTCGAAGTCGCACGGTCCATCATCAAGCTATACACGGAAGACACAGGCATCGATAAAGTCTTCGTGATTTACAACGAGTTCAAGTCAGTGCTTTCGCAGCGCGTGGTGCTTGAACAATTGCTGCCGGTCGCGCGCGCTCGCGCCGAAGAAGAACCGGAAGCGAAGCCGCAAGCCGCCAACCTTGTCGACTATATCTACGAGCAACCACCAGAACAGATGTTCAGTACGCTCTTGCCTCGTCTAATCGAGACACAGATCTTTCGCGCGTTGCTGGAGTCGGTTGCATCCGAGCACGGCGCACGCATGACGGCGATGGACTCGGCATCGAAGAATGCGAGTGAGTTGATCGAAAGTTTGACGCTCAACATGAACCGCATTCGTCAGGCTGCGATTACAAACGAGATCATCGAAGTCGTTTCGGGCGCAGCGGCGCTTTAGTTCTTGTGGCCAGGCTACTCAGTCGATATCTTCCGCTTGTAGTCTGGCTTGTTTTTATCTCCTACGCTTCCTCCGACAGTTTCAACGCCGGCAACACCTCTCGCATCATTGGACCACTCGTGCTCTGGTTGTTTCCGAACACCAGTCCCGAGACGATGGCGACCATTCACATCATCACGAGAAAACTTGCGCACTTCACCGAGTACGCGATTCTCGGACTTTTAGCAGCGCGTGCTTTTCGGAGTAGCGAGCGGTGGTTTTTGATTTCAGCGGTCCTCGTCGTGGTCTATGCGCTACTCGATGAGTATCATCAGAGCTTTGTGCCAAGCCGCACCGCATCGATTTTTGATAGCCTGATCGATATGGCGGGTGGAATAAGTGCTCTGATCTTTGTCTCCCGCAAGGGCGCAAAGGCGCAAAGGTAAACCCAAGCCCTCCTTTGCGTCTTTGCGCCTTTGCGGGAGATAATCTCTCTCGCATTAAATCCTGCTCAGAATGAGGCTCGAAAATGGGAATATTTGATCGCCTAAGCCCGACGGCACAGTTTATCGAAGTAATTGAATGGCTCGACGACTCCTCGAACACGCTCCTGTACCGCTTTCCGGTCAAGGATCAGGAGATCAAAAACGGGGCCCAGTTAATCGTGCGCGAATCGCAGGCTGCGGTCTTCGTACACGAGGGCCAGATTGCCGATCAGTTTCCCCCGGGTCGTTACACAATCGACGGTGGCAACACTCCGATACTTTCGAAACTCGGCGCCTGGAAGTACGGCTTTAACTCGCCTTTTAAAGCCGAGGTCTACTTCGTCAACACCAAACAGTTCACCGATCTGAAGTGGGGCACGCCGAATCCGATCATGATGCGCGACTCAGACTTTGGCATGGTCCGCTTACGAGCGTTTGGCATTTACTCGATGCGAGTTTCTGATCCCCAGGCGCTCATCAAAGAGATTGCCGGCACGAATGCACACTTCGTCACCGAGGATATTGAAGGCCAACTGAAGCGCACGTTAGTCGGCGGCTTCAGCGACGCGCTCGGTGAATCAAAGATCGCTGCTCTCGATCTCGCGTCAAACTACGACGAGCTCGCCAAGTTTACACGCGGCAAGCTGAACGAAGAGTTCAAGACGTTTGGATTGGAGTTGACGAAGTTTGTCATCGAAAATATTTCGTTGCCACCGGAAGTCGAAGCCGCGATGGACAGGCGCACTTCGATGGGTGTGATCGGCGACGTTGGTCGTTACGCGCAATTCCAGGCGGCTGACGCGATGCGCGACGCTGCGCAGAATCCAGGCGGTGGTGCAGGCACGGGCGTCGGTCTCGGCGCTGGGTTCGCATTGGGCAATGCGATGGCGGGTGCGATGAACAACGCCATGAACCAGTCGAACCAGGGACAAGGCGCTGCGCCGGCGGCAAGCGTGCCTTGCCCGAAGTGTGGTCATCAAAACGCGCTTGGCGCCAAGTTCTGTGTGGAGTGCGGGGCGAAACAAGGACCAGCGACGTGTGCAAACTGCCAGGCTGAATTAAGTCCTGGGGCAAAATTCTGCAACGAATGCGGTCAAAAAGTTTAACTGATAGCGACAGATTTTAATGTTCAAAGGTTTGACACGTCCGCGCCGGGTGGTCATTACCGGAATGGGTTGTGTAACGCCGCTGGGAATCGGGCGCGAAGCATATTGGAATGGCCTGATTACCGGCAAGAGCGGCGTTCGCCGCATCGAGACTTTTGATCCTTCCAGTTTTCCAGTCCAGATTGCCGCTGAAGTTCCCTCGTTCGATTGGCAATCGCAACTCAATCCCAAAGATCGCAAACACGTTCCGCGCACGGTCCCGCTTGCACTCGCTGCTGCGCGCGAAGCGCTCGAAGACGCAAAGCTATTTCCTGATGATCTTTCACTCGAGGAGCGTCGCGCCTTCGGCGTTGAACTCGGAACAGGCGGCGGCGGACTCGCCTTCACCGAACAGCAATACGAGTACTGGTACGTTGGTCCAACCAGCAAAGCGAGCGTTTACACGATTCCATCATCGACGCACGGTGGTTTGTCGAGCGAGTTGTCGATGGCGTTTGGCCTGCGTGGTCTATCGCATATCGTCTCCACGGGTTGTACGAGCTCGACTGACGCGATGGCTTACGCCGCTCAGCATATAGCGCTCGGGCGTCAGGACATGATGATCTCTGGCGGCGTCGACGCGCCCATTGCGCCGGGCATTCTTGCCGGATTCAATCTGATGACCGTCCTGACCAACGATTGGAACGATGAACCGCAACGCGCGTCGCGTCCGTTTTCACGTAATCGTTCGGGCATGGTGCTCGGCGAGGGCGCGTGGATTTACGTTTTAGAAGAACTCAAGCACGCGGTGGATCGCGGCGCGCACATTTACGCGGAGATCCTCGGCTACGGCGCCACCTGCGATGCTTACCATCGTGTTCGTTTGGCTGAAGATGGTGACGAGCCCGCGCGTGCGATGCGCCTCGCGCTCGAAGATGCCGGTTGCAGCACGAAGGACATCGACTACGTAAACTTGCACGGCACTTCCACGGTGCTGAACGATCGCATTGAGACCAGTGCCTTGAAGCGTGCATTTAACGGCCAGGCCGCGCGTATTCCGATGTCGGCGACGAAGTCGCAAATCGGACATCCGCAAGGCGCGAGTGGCGCGGCCGGCCTCGGCGCTGCCCTCTGCGCGATGCATACAAACAAGATCCCTCCTACGATCAACCTCGATGAGCCTGACCCTGATTGTGATCTCGACTACGTCCCCAACGAAGCGCGCGAAGCCAGGGTGAGAATCGCACTCTGCAACTGCATCGGCTTCGGTTCGAAAAACAGCGCCCTCGTGGTCCAATATGTTGGAACGATTTAAGCAACGCAGTCACAGGCTCGAGTACATCGACACCGGAAATTACACGGCCGAAGAGTATGAAGACTGCATTAGCGAGCTTCAGCTCGTGAATCGCTGGATGGGCGACGCGCATAGTTTACGGACCACGTTGTTTCGTGACGTCGAAGCGCAGTCGTTACGCAACTTTTCAATGCTCGATGTTGGCGCTGGTTCCGGAGAGTTGTTGCGCGTCACTGCTGTCTGGGCCAGGGAAACGAGGCGACAGTTTCATGGTGTTGGGCTCGAGTTGAACGAGCGTTCCGCGGAATCGATTCATGGAGAAGGGATCAGCAGCGTTCGTGGCGACGCGCTAAAGCTTCCGTTCGCTGACTCGCAGTTTGATTACGTGATCTGTTCGCTCTTCACGCATCACTTTGTTGATGAACAAGTGGTCCAGATCCTCGTCGAGATGAGCCGCGTCGCGAGGCGTCGCATATTCGTAATCGATCTGCACCGTCATCCGATTGCGTATCTGCTTTACACGACGCTGGGCAAGTTGGTTTTGCACAATCGATTGGTGCGACACGACGGAGCGTTGTCGATACTCCGCGGTTTTAAATCAGATGAGTTGCTCGAGTTGGCGCGACAAGCCGGGTTGCAAGACGTTTTGGTTGAACGCCGGTTTCCATACCGTTTGGTATTGAGCGCCGCCGCACGCGCGACGGTGCGTTTACATGGCGAAAACGTTGAACGTTCAACCCGGGCGGCATGAGGGACGCTCAGCACACATACGACGCGATCATCGCCGGTGCGGGCCCGGCTGGGACGAGCGCGGCGATTCATCTGGCGCGTAACCAATTGCGCGTCCTGCTCGTTGAACAGAAAAAATTTCCACGCGCTAAACTGTGCGGCGAGTTCATCTCGCCTGAATGCCAGAAGCACTTCGAAAACCTCGGCGTCGCTAACGCCATCGCGACCTCCGCGCCGTCCGCACTTACCGAAACAATCTTCTATTCAACACGCGGACACCACGTAAGCATCCCGAGCAGTTGGTTCGGTGGCACTGCCGCACTCGGCCTCAGCCGCGCAGTAATGGACGACGTGCTACTCGACCGCGCTCAAGCATGCGGCGTGAGCATTATCGAAAACGCAACGATCACTGATCTAATCCAAAACGGAAAAAACGTTCGCGGCGTCAGGCTAAAGGAAAACGAATACTTCGCCCCACTAACAATCGACGCCACTGGCCGCGCTCGCATCCTGACGAGGAAACTCAACGCCCGCGAACCAAAGTCCAGGGCCACTTTGATCGCCTTCAAAGCACACCTGCGAAACACGCGCGTCGCACCGAACGCTTGCGAGATCTATTTCTATCCTGAGGGCTACGGCGGACTCAGCACGATTGAAAACGACATCAGCAATCTCTGCTTCATCATCTCCGCGGAGCAAGTGAAGCGCCATCACTCAAATCCGGACGTCATCGTGCGCGAACTGGTAATGAAGAATCGTCGCGCGGCCTACACTCTCGCCGGCGCACAACTCGAATCCGAATGGCTCAGTGCTTCATGGGAACGCTTTGGTCGTCGCCAACCAAATCCAGCGAATGGCATGCTCGCGATTGGTGACGCAGCAGCGTTCATCGATCCCTTCACTGGCAGCGGCATGTTGATGGCGTTTGAAAGTGGTGAACTCGCCGCGAACGTAATTGTTCGTCACCAAAACAAATTGGCAGACGTTGGTTCCGTTTACGCTGATGAATACCTTCGAAAGTTTGATTCTCGACTACGAATAAGTGGCTGGTTGCGACGCGCAGCTTTCAAACCACGTCTCGCAGGACTAGGCATCACGCTTTGCGGCGCCAGCAAACACTTCCGCAGCCGACTTGCGCGCGCGACTCGCGCGGCTAACCGCGACGATCAAAGCCCTTTGCGCGCAGGTTAAACTGCTTGCCACCTTGACTCTTTTAGAGTAAAAAGGCTGAGCCGTGCTGGTCTCTCTGTCAGCGTTGCTGTCCCAGGGCACCTGACAACGGCAAAGCTACTCCCACGAACGTAAACAAGGTCTTTTGTGACCGCGCGAATTCCATAGCCGCGAAAAACTGATAAGGAGAAATGACGATGTTAGTATCGTTCAGATCCCGGTTTATCGGATCCTTTCAAATCCCCGCTTTGTTAGTGGTCTTGTTTCTCTCCGCTCACGCGGCTTTCGGGCAGGCGCAGTCAAACGCCGCTGATATCCAGGGCACTGTTAGAGACTCCACGGGCGCGGTGGTTCCTAACGCCACAGTCACTGTGCGCAACCCGGGCACAAACGTTACGCGCAACGCCACCAGTAACGACGAAGGTCTCTATCGCATCATCAACGTCCCGCCGGGCGATTATGAAATCACCGTCGAGGCGGCGAGCTACAAAAAAGCAATGTTGGAAAAGGTTACTGTCACCGTCGGGCAGGCCGCCGAGGTCAACGTTGTGCTTGAGCCCGGTGCGATCACCGAGACTGTCACAGTTTCTGATGCGACTGCCGAGATCGTTGAGACTTCCAAAACCGCGGTCGCAACGACTATCGATCAGCAGCGAATCAACAACCTCCCAATCAATGAACGAAACTACATAAACTTTGCCCTAACCGTCTCGACTGTAGGTCGCGACAACGGCCGCCCGATTGGACCAGCGCCGACAACCGGATTGAACTTCGGTGGCCAGCGTGGTCGTTCCAACCTGGTCCAGGTTGACGGCGCCGATAACACCGACAACTCCGTGAACGCATCGCGCTCGACCGTCAGTCAGGAAGCGGTGCAGGAGTTTCAGGTAGTCACTAATTCGTTTGCGCCTGAGTTTGGTCGTTCGGCAGGCGGTGTAGTGAACGTCGTGACCAAGTCAGGCACCAACGATCTTCACGGCAATGTATTTGGTTTTTTGCGACACCGGAGTTTCCAGGCGCGCAATGCTTTTGCGCCGATTGAAGATCCGCCGTTTACGCGCACTCAATACGGATTAACTTTGGGTGGTCCACTCGACCGCGATCGCACGTTCTTCTTCTTTGCTTTCGAACAGCGACGCAGAAACGAGTCGGGCTTCTTCACCAGCAACGTCGCCGCGGGCTTAACGAGTTCCGCGACGATTCCCGTGATTCCGGGATTGAATCCGATCGCGCGTACGTTCGCTAACCTAACCCCGGCCCAGGCCGCTTTCATCAACGGGGCGGTTGCGTCAGGTAATCCGACTGCAATCTGCGGCGCGCGTGCGTATGCTTTCTTTGCTTCGAGTGGTGGAACCACAGGCTTGACCGGTAGTAATCCACTTCTGTCGCCGAACGACGGCAGCGGATGTCCGGCCATTAGTCCGATCCTGCCGGGCACGATTGGATCACGCTTCATTCTTTCCGGGGCGCCCGTGCCGATCGGAACAACCAACGCTGCCGGCCAGTTCATCGCATTCCGGCCGCTTAACGACTTGCAGCGTGTGTTTCCGATTACCGATCGAACCACATTCAACTCGTTCAGGTTGGACCACCTGATCACGCCGGATCATCAATTCAGTTTCCGGTTTGGTTATAACCCGAGCGAGATTAGCGGTATCCAGGTCGAATCACAGAACCAGTCGCTGGGCCAGAACGACTTTTCGCGCACCGGTATTCAGAAGTTGCGCGATTTCTCGGCCGTGACGACACTTACCTCGACCCTTTCATCGAAAGTCGTCAACGAAGCTCGTTTCAACTTCGGCGAACGCCGCGCGACGTTCAAATCGCAAAACGGCGACGCCGTGGCCTTCAACATTTCGGGAACCGCGTTTATCGGCCGCGAGCTCTTCTCGCCCGTGGCTCGCACTGAAACTCGTTACGAGTTTACCGACAACGTAAACTTTGTTACCGGCAACCATAACTTCAAATTCGGCGGCGACATTGCTTTTGTTCGCATACCGGAGGCGATCTTCGAACTGAACTTCGCCGGTCTCTTCAACTTCGGCGGACTCTCCGCCGCGACGCTGAATCCTGCGTTTGCAGGTGCTCCCGACTTCACGCCCGTGCAGCAGTACGGTCTAGGATTTCCGGCAAACTTCATTCAGGGCTTCGGTAATCCGATCAGCAGCATCAGCAACAAGCCGATGGCGTTCTTCGCGCAGGACTCGTGGAAAGTACGGCGCAACCTGACGCTCAACTACGGCATTCGTTACGACTATGAGTTGACCGAGCAGGTGCCGACATTGCCGCTGCACGACCCATTGTCAGGAATCAATCTGTCCGCCGCGGACGTGCTCGCCGCCCAGGATGCGATGGGCGTGCAACAGGGCTTCCCGCGCGACAAGAACAACTGGGCGCCGCGCCTCGCGGTCGCCTGGGATCCATGGGGAGATGGAAAGACATCGATTCGCGCCGCGTTCGGTATCTTCTACGATCACCCGCTACTCGCGATCGCGTTCAACTCCGACATCGCCGATGCCGTGCAACAGCAACAAGGCATTCTGACGCCGGGCAGTCCGGCGCAAACGGCGTTGTTGAATGCAGTGCAGGTGTTTCAGGGAACGGTCTGTCCTCCGGGTGGAGCAGTTACGCCGATCTGTCCGGCAGGCGTCGTGACGCCCGGAGTCGCCGCGGGCGCGCAATACCAGTTCGGTCGCCAGCGCTTCAACGATCAAACATTCCCGGGCTTTGGACCAGTACTTCCCTTCACGCTGCATGTTCAGAAGGACTTTGAGTACGCTTACGCGAACCAGGGCAACTTCACGATCGAGCGTGAGCTGTCCAAAGACATGACGATCACGGGCAGCTATATTTTTGTCGGCGCGCATCACCTGCCGCATCCGCTCGACATCAACGCTCCGCGAACCGATCTACAGATTCAAAACTTCTTCCGGCTCGCAGGACGCAATCCAGTGAGCACGACTGAAGCGGTCGCATTTTCAATACCGACTTCGGGAACTCCATGCCCGTTCGGCGTTCCGTTGCAGTGCTTTACGTTGACAACACCGACGGGCGCGCCGGCATTTCCGAATGCGGGCCAAACGTTTGCGATCATCGTGCCGGGCATGATCACCGCGCCGCTCACGAACCTCGGCAACAGGATCGTGAATGCCGGTATCGCAAACTTCTTCCGCCCGAGCGCGCCAAACTATTTCCTGGCCCAGGCTCTCTCTGGTGGTCTGGTAACGCCGGGAGTCTTGAATGGCGCTCTCGCCGGTTCGCTGCGAACGCCGGGAACGGTTTCTCCGTTCGGTTCAATCAACGCGCAGACATCAGACGGCAACTCGACTTACAACGCGTTGAATGTCGATGTGAAGAAGCGCTTCTCGCACAACTTCCAGTTTCTCGCGTCATACACGTGGTCCCATTCGATCGACGATTCGTCTGACCTGCAAACGCTGCTGCTGCCGCAGGACAATCGAAACTTCGGCGCCGAACGTGCGGATTCACTTTTCGATCAGCGCCATCGTTTCGTGTTCAGTGGTGTGATTGCGTCCCCCGCGGCCTGGGCGTCGGAAGGCGGGATTCATCGCGGATTGTCAAACTTCACGATTGCGCCAATCTTCGAGATCTCGGCAGGTCGCCCGTTCAACATTCTGAGCAACCAGGATACTAACAACGACCAGTCGAACCAGACGGATCGACCGTCAGTGCTTGCTGACGGAACGCTCTGCGTCCCCGGAACCACGGGTTGTGTGCCGTTGATTACAAACGGAGTGTTTACGAGCGGCAGTCTCGCACGCAACTTCGGCCTGACACATCGTTACGTATCTTTGGACCTGCGCGTGGCTAAGCTCGTGCCAATAGGCGAGCGGCTGCGTCTGGAGTTGATCGCCGAAGGCTTCAACCTCTTCAACCGGTTCAACGAAGCCGCCGCGTCACCATTTATCGACGACGTACGGGCGTTCAACCAGCGCGCCGGCAATGGCCGCTACTTCAGTCGCCCCACCGCCGCGTTCGACTCGAGACAGTTCCAGTTCGGACTTAAGCTGAACTTCTGATCAGCGGACAAAATCTGTGTAATCTGTGGATGAGGCACAACTCACGGCCTCATCCCTGCATCCGAAGTTTGTTCAACCAACCCTCTCCCGCATACAATCATGCGCATTATGTGTATTCAACGGTTTCTTAGCGTCCTGGCAATTCTTCTACTGGCAACTGCGGCGATCTCCGCCCAGTCAACCCGACCCAGACGCGCCAACAGACAGGCAGCGCAGACCACGAAAAAGCCCGCGGAAGAGCCGTTACTGCGGCCGGAGCCGCAGCCCTCGCCGACCGCCCGGCGAACCAGTTCAAACGATTCGCTGCTGGACGTGCAGCCCGTCAAGCCGGTCGCAAACACTGTCGGCAGCGCCGATACGAAGCACGCATATCTTTTACTGGAGCAAAAACAGTTTGCAGCCGCGGCAAAAGAAGCCAAAGAACTCGCGGCCGCTTATCCCAACGATTCGGAAGCCTGGAAGATCGCGGGATTCGCTGAGTTGAATTTGAAGCAGTACGCCGAAGCCGCGAAAGATTTGGAGAAGGCGGTTGAGTTGCAGCGACTCGCGAAGCAGAGTGATCCCAACACGGAGAGCGCGCTCGGCCAGGCATACGTGCTCGCGGAAAGATACGAGGAAGCGTTGCCGCTGCTGAATGCCGCGACCGCGCGAAACACCGCGCAGTCCGATTCGATGCTGATCTACTACCGCGGCATCTCAGAATACAAAACCGGTAAGGTCGCGGATGCGGAGAAGAGTTTCAACGCCGTACTCAAACTGAATCCCAAGGATTCGTTGTCGCTCTACTATCTCGCACAAATCGCGCTCGCGAAGAATGATCTCGACGGCGCGATCGCAAGCCTGAATCGAGCCACTGTCAACGATGCGCGCATGACCGGCGCCTGGGCGCTGCTGACCTCAGCGTATCTGCGACGCGCGGCCACGAACACCGATCCGAGTAAAGCCGAAGCAGACTACCTGAGCGCGGTTCGTGCCGGCGAGGGTTTGATAAAACTCAGAACTGACGCTGAGGCAGTGACACTCTTCGGCCAGGCATTGATAGGCTCGAAGCAGTATGCGCGTGCAGCAGCGGCACTCGAGCGCGCCACGACAGCTCCTGATGCGAACGGTGTTACGTTCTATCTGCTGGGCGTGGCCCATTCACGCGCGACCAACTTCCCGAAGGCAATCGCAGCTTTGGAAACGGCCGCGAAGAAGTCGCCCGATGACGTGAATATTTACCGCGAGCTTGGCTATGCGTTTGAAGTGACAAAGCAGTATGCGAAGGCGCTGGCTGCGTATCAAAAGGGCGCCGCATTAGCCCCCTCCGATTCTGATTTCAAGGAATCGATCGAACGTGTAAAGCCGTTTGCGAAAGCATGAGTGGCCTGGCCGGAACAGCGCGAGCG
>JBKPJP010000121.1:0-15014 GCA_046730735.1 Acidobacteriota bacterium
ATGAAAACCAGCCACGGATAACACAGATTACACGGATTGAGCTACAATGCGCAGCAACCATGGCAGCCACCGAAACCATCGCCGTTCCGAAACGGATCACCAACGCGCAGACCGTTTGCAACGAGAAAAACGAAAAGGGAAAACTCTGCAATGGTCACTTGAAGCAGTTGCGAACTGCCGGCGAGCCCGCCGAGATTCACTTGCGCGGCGACGACGTGCTTTACAAGTGCCAGACGTGCGGCACGCTCTACATGGGTCCGCCGCTGGGCCACGTGCGCGATCCTTACAAGCAACATCGATTTGTAGAAGCTGAGTTGCAGGCGTTGTTACAGGCAGCCGGCGGCACGCTGCCGGTGATCAAGCGAGATCAGGAACGTGGCGTTTACGTGATGGTGGAGACGGAAGTCGGCGCCAGTCACGCGGCAGCCAAGCCTGCGCCTGCGAAAGCCGCTGCGCCGAAAGCAGCCGCCCCTGCAGCAGCGAAACCCGCGGCGCCCGCCGCACCAAAACCCGCTGCGGCGGCGACGCACAAAGCGGGTGCGCAACCAAACCGGCAACTGTTCAAGCGTTCGACTTATGTTGGTTTTAAAGACACTGGGCCAGTTGCGGGTGAGACGTTTGAACAGAAGGTTGCGAGGCTGAAGGCTTTGTCGGCGGCAGCGAAGCAACGCGCTGAAGAAGGCGGTGAGCCTGCTTCGGCTGCGGATGTTACTGAAGTATTAACGGAACTCGCGCCCGATCAAACAGTGGCGCCGCCAGTCGCAGCACCGGCAGCGTCGTCAGCGCCTGCGCACAAACCGACCGGCAATGCCGATCGCTCGATGATGAAGCGTGGAACGTATTGTGGAGTGGTCGACACCGGCCCGGTGCCTGGAGAAACTCCGCAACAAAAAATCGCTCGCCTCGCGGCACTCTCCGCCGCCGCGAAACAAAGAGCTGAAGGCGGGTAACACGGATGACACGGATTTCACAATCCGATTTTTCCGCGTAATCCGTGGTTAATAGATTTCCTTCACAACTAAACCTTCGCGGGCTAACTTCCAGTCGAGCACTTCCGTGCCTTCTTCTGCGGCGAGTGCAGCTTCGACATCAGCGCGTCTTCCCGCTGCACACAAAAACGCGATGCATCCGCCGCCGCCCGCGCCGCAGACTTTCGCGGCTTCGGCTCCATTCGCAAGTGCCTTCTCGACGAGCATGTCCATTTGCGGCGTGGTGATGGTGGGCGCGAGGCGTTTGCGATTCGGATAGGCTTGCTTCATTACTGTCGCGACGCGGTTCCAGTCGTCAGCCAGGAGCGCCTCGCGCATGTTACGCGCGGAGTCGCGAATCCCATCAAAAAGTTCAAACAACTCGGGATCGCCGTCAATGTGTCGCTTGTAAATCTCCCAGTTGTTGATCCCTGAAAGACGCGGCTCGCCGGTGTAACAGATGGCGATTCTCTTTTCCAACTCTTCGATGTTGACGTCGAGCGCTTCCCGATGCATTCCGTCAGCATTGAAATGTACGCATGATACGGAACCGAAAAGCGGCGGATAATAATCCTGGAAACCGGCGGGCACTTTGATCACTGTCGACTCAACGTTCGCAGCGATAGTCACAAACTTTCGTTCTTCGTAACGATTACCCACCAATCGATTCAACGCGCCGATACAAGCGATCGCGAGTGCGGATGAACCTCCGAGACCAGCACCGGCCGGCACACCACTCTCTACAACCAGATGAAATCCCGTCGTCGGTTTGAAAAAGTGGACCAGCTTGGAAACAAGTTCGAGACGTTCCTCGAGGAGCAGGTCTTCAATTGCCGAGAGTGTCGTCTCGAACGCGACCTTACGATCGCGCGACTCGAGGACGATTCGTCCATCGTCACGCGTTTCAATTCGGCAGCGAGCATGAAGCGAAAGGGCGAAATTGACTGTGGTGGCGCCGGGATGAAAAAGATAAAGCGGCCAGATGTCGATGGTGCCGCCTTCAAGGTCGACACGCGGGGGTGCGGTTGACTCAATTATCATTGGTGGCAACTTAACAATTTAGCTCGACGATTTGCAAATCAATCCCCGTCGCTCTCGCGTTTGTTCTGATCGCCGCGTCGCTGATGTTTGAACGGAATGTGTTCACGAACTTCCTCGCGCAAATCCTGGAATTTTTCAGCGGCTGCGTGTTCGAGTTCCTGAAGTCGTTCCGGGTCTGCCTTTTCAACTTTGGGCGAGATCCAGAACCGCTCAGCCAGGTAAAACCCGACGATCCCGATCACAACGATTACGAGCAACACTTTACCGACACGCTGAAAGTCGCCTATCAGACCCATCACCGCGCCGCTGAAGAAGTAACCGGCGCCTGAAAGTACGAAAACCCATACGAAGCAACTCGCAAACGAAAGGAGCAGGAAACGCAGGTAAGGCATGTGTCCCACGCCATGAAACACGCTGGATGCCCAGCGAAGCCCGTAAATATATTTGGAAAGAAAGATGGAGAGTGGACCGAATTTTCTCGTCAGGCTTTGCAGTCTCGGCTGCGCTGCTCTGTAAAAACGAAATTTTTTAACGCCCTCAGAGAAACCACGACCCGCAAGGTAAGCAATGTTATCGCTAAGACAGCCACCCACCGTTCCCCAAGTCAATACCTGTGCAAAACTGTATTCACCAAAGAAGCCACTATGCGCCAGTACACCCGCCAGCAGGAGCGTGATGTCTCCCTCCAGCATTACGAGAATGAAAACTGCGTAAAGGCCGTATTGAAATAGTAGATCGTTGAGAAAGTCGAGGTGCATACAGGTAGCGGCTGACAGAATAAACTGGAGGGCTTACTGTTGACTACTGTTCGGGTTCTTCGTCCTGGGGAGGCTTCACTACGAGCACCGGGCACGACGCATGTCGCACAACCGATTCAGCCGTTGAACCAAAGAGGATACGTCCCAACCCCGTTCGGCCATGCGAAGAAATCACGATCAGATCGACGTCGCGTTCTTTCGCAACGCGCACAATCTCCGACGCTGCTTCGCCATGAACCACCAGCTCCTCGACGTCAAGGCCCGAGCATTCGTCGCATTCGGCCAGTTTGGGCAACTCACGCTCGGCGGAATCTTCGAGTTGCTCGGTGATGTCCGCGATCGGCAGGGGTTCAGTCATCCCGGAATAGCCCACCGTCGGCACAATAGGCTCGATGACATTGATGCAGATGATTGAAGCCTTAAACCTGCGCGCCAGCGATGCGGCATAAGAGAGCGCATAATTTCCACACTCGCTGAAGTCGGTCGGGAGAAGTATGGAGCGAATCTGCATGTTGATGTTTGATTCTACTCCCTGAACCTCGTGTTTGACAGCCCCTAAACCCTCGACTATGCTTCGCTCGCGGCTTAAAGCATGACCACTTCGCCAACCAACTTCATCGGGATCAACGTCTCCGGAACGCAGGCGCGCGCGGCATTAGTCAGCCATGACGGCGCGTTGCTGGAGACGCGTGTCGGCGAGATTGCTCCTAAAGAACTAATTCCGCAGTTGGCTACGATGGCCGAGGATCTCGGTTCACGACGAGGCATTGTCGCCGCTATCGGCCTCGCAATTCCGGGGCTGGTTAATCGACAAACCGATCGCGTCATCGCTCCTCGCGATCTTCCGTCAACTATGGTCGAGGATCTCCATGGCCAGCTGACACGCGCCACAGGTTTGCGAGTTGAACTCGAAAACGACGCCAACGCCGCCGCTTACGGCGAATACAAAGTGGGCGCGGGTCTCGGCGCGCGCAACATGTTTTACATGATGATCGGTAACGGCATCGGTGGCGCGATCATTCTCGACGGAAAGCTTTGGACCGGCGCTTCGGGATTCGCCGGCGAAGTCGGTCATATCACGATCGACAGTGAGGGACTCGAATGCGTTTGCGGCAATAAAGGTTGTTTGGAGACGGTCGCGTCAGCGCCTAGCATCGTGCGCCGCGCGCGCGAACGTCTGTATCGTGACAACACATCGTCCTTATCACGACTCGGTCTCAATAAATCGTTTACTGCTGACGACGTTGCGCACCAGGCAAACGAAGGCGACGATTTTGCGCTGATGATGATCGAGCGCACTGGAAAATACATCGGCACGGGCGTCGCAAGCGTCATCAACCTGTTGAATATCGAGCGGATCGTGCTTGGTGGCGGTGTAATGGACGCAGGCTCGTTGATTCTCAATCCGATCATTCAGGAAGTAAAACGCCGCGCATTTCAACCTTGTTTTGAGGCTACCGAGATCGTCGCAGCCAAACTCGGACTCGACGGTGCACCCATCGGCGCGGCCCTCCTCGCTCGCGATGCCGCTTCAGACTAATCCCCTTCTTTTTGCGCTTTTTGTGCTTTTTTGTGGTCCAATTTGAATTTCCCCATCCATTTGGTAAAGTACCCCGTTACATTGCAATAAACATTTATGACTGAGAAAGGTTTGTAGGCTGTTCGTCTGCCAGCGGTACCGGTTTGACTAGCACCCGACTCACTTAATTCTGCGGCAATGCCACAGATTTTTCATCACAGCACAAACGCGCTGGCAAAGATTACGATTTATGGCGCTCTCTTCATAATTGTTGCTTTGCTGTGGGTAGCCGTTGAGCTGAATCGTTCGTCCTGGAATACAGGCCAGTGGGTCGAACGACAGCAGCCTGTTCAATTCAGTCACAAACATCACGTCGGCGATGATGGTATCGACTGCCGCTACTGTCACACGTCCGTGGAAACTTCGGCGTCCGCCGGTCTGCCATCAACCACGACGTGCATGAACTGTCACAAACAGATCTGGGCCGAGAGTCAATATCTCGAACCGGTGCGCGCGAGTTTTCGCACCGGCAAGCCGCTCGAGTGGCAACGTGTACACGACCTGCCTGATTACGCTTATTTCAATCACAGCATTCACGTGAAAAAGGGCGTCGGCTGTTCGACTTGTCACGGTCGCGTCGACGACATGCCAATCATTTACCAGGCAAAATCTCTACAGATGGAGTGGTGTTTGGAGTGTCATCGTGCGCCGGAGCGATTCATTCGCCCGGTCGAAGAGATTTACAACATGGAGTGGCCGGCGGAAAACACAACGAGGGATCAACTCGATAAAGCTTTCCAACTGAAAGCGAGGTATCGCATTCAGGGAAGACACGTGCTTGAAAGTTGTTCCACTTGCCACCGTTAGAGTTTGCAATGAGCGATAGCGATCGTCACATAAACTTCAAGCTGATGCGCGATCACATTCTTGCTTTGCAGGATGCTGAGACGCCGCGCGGTGCGAAGAAGTACTGGCGCAGTCTGGATGAACTGGCCGACACGCCGCAGTTTCGTGAGTTTGTAGAGCGCGAGTTTCCGCAACAGGCGGAGGGATGGAACGACCCGGTTGAGCGTCGCACGTTCATGAAGTTGATGGGCGCGTCGCTGGCCCTCGCTGGTTTGAGTGGCTGCGTTTTTCAACCGCCTGAGAAGATCGTTCCCAACGTCAAACAGCCGGAAGAGCACGTTCCCGGCAAGTCGCTTTTCTACGCGACCGCTGCGCCTTTATTTGGTGCGGCAACACCGGTGATCGTGCGGAGTAATGAAGGCCGGCCGACGAAGATCGAGGGGAATCCCGAGCATCCTAACAACTGGCCTGTAGATTTTCCGCCGGAAGATCCGGTGCGAGATCCGCGTGGCTCGAGCGCGACTGACATCTTCACGCAAGCATCGATACTGAGTCTTTACGATCCCGATCGCTCACCAACGCCGACTTTTCGCGAACAGATCAGCACCTGGACGACGTTCGTCGGTGCGATGCGTTCCGCGCTCGACGAGGTGCGTTCAGCTACCGGCCAGCGCATTCGTTTCCTGACTGAGTCGATCATTTCGCCGACGCTCGGCGCGCAGATAAAGGACTTGCTTACCGCGCTGCCGCAGGCGAAGTGGCACCAGTATGAGCCGGCGAATCGCGACAACGCACGGCAGGGCGCGGTGATGGCTTTGGGCCAGCCGGTAAACACGACGTATCGCTTCGATCTCGCGCAGCGCATTCTTTCGCTTGACTGCGATTTTCTATCGCCGACTTTTCCGGGTTATGTGCGCTACTCACGTGAGTTCGTCGCACGCCGCCGGATTACCGAGACCAATCGTGAGATGAATCGTCTCTACGTCGTTGAGACGACGCCCTCGAACACGGGTGCAATGGCCGATCACTCGTGGGAAGTTAAGCCGAGTGAAATCGAAGCGATTGCGAAAACAATCGCGGCGGGAGTTGGCGCACAGGGTGGCGGTGCAAGCGTAAATCTTGCGTGGATCGAGCCGCTGGTTCGCGATCTGCAACAACACAAAGGGGCGAGCATCGTGCTCGCCGGCGATGGTCAACCGCCGTTTATGCACGCGCTCGCGCACGCGATGAACGACACGCTGGGCAACGTCGGGAAGACTGTCTTCTACACCGATCCGCTCGAAGTTGAGTCCGTCGATCACAGAACATCGTTACAGCAACTCGTAAATGATATCGACGCGGGGCTGGTTGACCTGCTGGTGATCGTTGGTGGCAATCCCGTCCACAACACACCAACGGATCTGAAGTTCACACTCGAGCGCTTACAGAAGGTCAAGCTGCGTGTTCATTTGAGTGAGTACCGGGATGAGACGTCCGAGTTGTGTCACTGGCACGTGCCGGCTGCACACTATCTCGAGTCGTGGGGCGACACGCGTTCTTACGATGGGACTGTCACGATCATGCAGCCGCTGATCGAGCCTCTCTATGAAGGCAAAACAGCTTACGAACTGCTGGCGGTCTTTTCAGACAAGTACGATCGCAAGCCGTACGAGATCGTGAAGAGTTATTGGCAGCAGCAGCGATCCGGTCAGGGGCAGGGGCAGACAGCGGCGGCAGGAAACAATCAGAGTTCACAACAAGCACCCGCGCCGGCGCCGGAAAGGCCACCTGCTGCCGCGACTCCGACTCCCGCGCCTTCACCGTCACAGGACTTTGAGGTTTGGTGGCGTAAGACGATTCACGATGGTTTTGTTCCTGACTCAGCGTTCAAGCCGAAGACAGTCGCCTTCAATTCCGGTTGGGCGAGTCAGCAAACGACTCCCGCACAACCACCCGCCGCAGGTGGCTTTGAGCTCGTGTTTCGCACCGATCCTTCAATCTACGACGGTCGCTTCGCAAACAACGGCTGGTTGCAGGAACTCCCGCGGCCGCTAACCAAAGTGACCTGGGACAACGTCGCCGTCGTCAGTCCGAATTCGGCTCAACAACTTGCCGGCGAGAACAACAACGGCGGCTCCGTCAAAGGACGCGAACATTACGTGCCGGTGGTTGCTATCACCAACCCGCAGGGACAATCGATCGAGGCGCCGCTCTGGATCATGCCTGGTCAGCCGGATGGCGTGATCACTGTTCATCTCGGTTACGGTCGTCGTTTAGCGGGTAAAGTCGGAAGCGGTGAGATCGGCATGGGAGCACAGAACGAGATCGTCGGCTTCGATGCTTACAAGATTCGAACTTCGTATGAGCCGTGGTTCATTCCCGGTGTCCAGGTACGCCGAGTCACCGGAGATCATCTGCTGGCGACAACGCAGCTTCACTTCAATCTCGAAGATCCAAAGTTCAGCACCGAAGAACGCGACGTCGTTCGCTCGCAAACACTCGAACAGTTTCTCCACGGCGAGGCGCATGAGGATGAGAAACACGCGCATCCGTCGCTCTATCCTGACTATCCCTATGACAACCAGGATGAGAACACGCCTAACTACGCGTGGGGCATGGCCATCGATCTGAACAACTGCATCGGTTGCAACGCCTGCACGGTCGCCTGCCAGTCCGAAAACAATATTCCCGTTGTCGGTAAGCATGAAGTGGTGCGTAGTCGCGAAATGCATTGGATCCGCGTCGATACTTATTTCTCGGGATTCGATCCGAATCACCCGGAAGGCATCAACTTTATGCCGGTGCCGTGCATGCACTGCGAGAATGCACCGTGCGAACCTGTTTGCCCGGTTCATGCCACGGTCCACAGTGCCGAAGGCCTGAACGACATGGTCTACAACCGTTGCGTCGGCACCAAGTATTGTTCCAACAACTGCCCGTACAAGGTGCGACGCTTCAATTTCTTCCTTTATCAGGACTGGAACACGCCGACGTATCAACTAATGCGCAATCCCGACGTGTCGGTGCGCAGCCGCGGCGTGATGGAGAAGTGCACTTACTGCGTGCAGCGCATTCAGAACGCGAAGATTCAAGCGGAACTCGAGGATCGAAAAGTTAAAGATGGCGAGATCGTGACTGCGTGCCAGGCAGTTTGTCCGACTGAGGCGATTGTTTTTGGCGACGTGAACGATCCGAACAGTCGCGTGTCGAAATTGAAAAGAAGCGAGCGTAGTTATTCGTTGCTCGGAGAATTGAACACGCGACCACGGACGACTTATTTGTCGCAGTTGAAGAACCCGAATCCGGAAATCAAAGCTTAGCCGCGGATTTACACAGATGGACGAAGCGCAAAAGCCATACACCGAAGGTCCGATGCACTCGACCGCGCCCGTGATCGATCCGGGGCTGACGTTTGCCTCAGTGACCGACAAGATCAGCTCGATCGTCTTGAAGCGCAAGACGTCGCTGGCGTGGTTCTTCGGCTTCGCAATCTCCTTCGCGCTCTTTCAGCTGATGATGCTGGCGATCACGAACCTGCTGTTCGTTGGCATCGGCGTGTGGGGCGTCAACGTTCCCGTTGCCTGGGGCATCGACATTCTCAACTTCGTCTGGTGGATCGGAATTGGTCACGCCGGCACACTGATCTCCGCGATCCTGCTGCTGCTGCGACAACGCTGGCGCACGTCAATCAACCGCTTCGCCGAAGCGATGACTTTGTTCGCCGTAGCGCAAGCCGGCATGTATCCGATCTTCCACCTCGGGCGCCCGTGGCTGATGTACTGGCTGTTTCCGTATCCAAACACGATGGGGATCTGGCCGCAGTTTCGGAGTCCGCTGATGTGGGACGTGTTCGCGGTTTCGACTTACGCCACCGTCTCCGCGATGTTCTGGTTTGTCGGTCTCATTCCCGACTTCGCTACGCTGCGCGACCGCGCTCGCAGCAAACCGTTTCAAATTCTCTACGGCATGCTCGCGATGGGCTGGCGCGGCAGCGCGCGTCACTGGCATCGCTATGAGATGGCTTACCTGCTGCTCGCAGGTCTCGCGACGCCGCTCGTGCTCTCGGTTCACACGATCGTCAGTTTCGACTTCGCAGTCGGCATCATTCCGGGCTGGCACGCGACGATCTTCCCACCATACTTCGTCGCGGGCGCGATCTACGCGGGCTTCGCGATGGTGCTGCTGCTGACGATTCCTTTGCGACGTTTCTATGGTCTCGAAGGCTTCATCACGATGCGCCACATGCACAACATGGCGAAGGTGATGCTCGCGACCGGTTTGATTGTCGGCTATGGCTACATGATGGAAGCGTTCTTTGGCTGGTACAGCGGCAACAAGTATGAGCGCTTCATGATCTGGAACCGCATGCATGGTCCATATCACCTGTATTACTGGGCGTTGATTCTCTGCAACATCATCACGCCGCAGTTTTTATGGTCGAAGAGAATACGCTCAAACCTGCTGGCGCTCTGGATCATTTCGTTCATCGTCAGTATCGGCATGTGGCTCGAGCGCTTCGTGATCGTCGTTACAAGCTTGCATCGTGATTACCTGCCTTCATCGTGGGGCATGTACCAGCCGACGGTGTGGGACTGGTCCATGTTTATCGGAACGATCGGATTCTTCTTTACCCTCTTGTTTCTGTTTATTCGCTTCCTGCCGATGATCTCGATTTTTGAGATGCGCACGATTCTGCCGGAGGCGGAGGTGGAGGAATAGTTGGACCGCGAGGACGTCAAACTCCAGCAACCATTAGCGGCAGGCGGGCCTACGCTGGCGCATCGCCGTCACGCGCCGCCGCTCTACGGCGTGATGGCCGAGTTTGAGAACCCGACGGATCTCGTGGCTGCGGCGCGACGCGTTTACTCGCTCGGATACCGCCGCATCAATGGCTACTCGCCGTATCCGATTGAAGAACTTTCCGAAGCGATCGGATTTACGCACACGAGTTTGCCGTTGATTGTTTTTATTGGTGGCGTGATTGGCGGCTTGTCCGGGTTTTTCATGCAGTACTGGATCGAAGTCATCAACTATCCGCTCAATGTCGGCGGCAAGCCGTACAACAGTTGGCCCGCTTTTATTCCGATTACTTTTGAAATGACGGTGCTGTTTGCGGCGTTTTCGGCGGTGTTGGGAATGCTGGTGCTGAATAAACTGCCGCAACCCTATCATCCGGTTTTCAACGCTCCGAATTTCGCGTTGGCAACACGCGATCGGTTCTTCCTGGCGATCGAAGCGAACGATCCGAAGTTTAATCACGCTGAAGTGGTTGAGTTGCTGAAGAGTCTGAATGCGCTCGAAGTTAATGATGTCGAAGTTTAGAAGAAATTTCTCGCGCAAAGACGCAAAGACGCAAAGCCTTCGGTCTCTTTGCGTCTTCCTTTGTGCCTTTGCGCCTTTGCGCGAGAAATTTCTTCTTCTTATGTTTTTGGGATTGGTGGTTGTTACCGGTTGCCGGCGTGACATGCAGGACCAGCCGAAGATGAAGCCGCTGCGTGGTTCGACGTTCTTTGCTGACGGACTGTCGAGCCGGCAGCCGATTGAAGGAACGGTGCCCCGTGGTTACCTGCGCGAAAACACCGAGTTCTTCACCGGGAAGAAAGCAAAAACTCCCGGCGCGAGCGCGAGCGCCACGCCTGCAACTCAGCAAGTTTCAGGCACACAGTCAGGCCAGGC
This sequence comes from Acidobacteriota bacterium, assembly GCA_046730735.1. Lineage (GTDB taxonomy): Bacteria > Acidobacteriota > Blastocatellia > Pyrinomonadales > Pyrinomonadaceae > PSRF01. The sequence goes on from JBKPJP010000121.1 coordinate 10,788, forward strand.
CAATGATTTTCCTGACGACATCGACACGTTCCCATTTCCTATCACGAAAGAGACAGTGCTGCGCGGCCGCGAGCGTTACAACATCTTCTGTAGCGCCTGTCATGGTATGACCGGAAATGGCGACGGCATGATCGTGCGCCGTGGTTTCCGTCGCGCGGCTTCTTTCAACGACGATCGCCTGCGCAACGCCCCCGTCGGACATTTCTTCGACGCGATTACAAACGGCTGGGGCGCGATGCCGGCGTATGCGCCGCAGATCCCGGTGCAGGATCGTTGGGCCATCATCGCTTACATCCGCGCCTTGCAAACGAGCCAGCAAAATCTTGCCGCGGCTTCGGCCAGTCCCGCGCCGTCGGCATCACCGTCACCAACACCGGCAGCCGGAGGACACCAATGATTCAATCATTCAATCCTCCGAATCTGTCGGATTTCCAGAGGCGCGCGGCCGCAGTAGGCATAGTGTTTCTCCTCGCTCTTATCGCCAGCGCGTTCTTCAACCCGCGACAGTTTTTCCAGTCGTATCTGATTGGTTGGACTTTCTGTACCGGAATTGCCGTCGGTTCGCTTGCGTTATTGATGCTGCAACACCTGACCGGCGGCGGCTGGGGTCTCGTGATCCGTCGCGTGCTCGAGGCTGCTACCAGAACGCTGCCGATAATGGCGGTGCTGTTTCTGCCGGTGATCCTTGGCGCGCATTCGATCTATCACGAGTGGGCCGATCACGAAGAAGCAGCGCAACATCCGGTGGTCCAGTTCAAGACCGGATACCTGAACGTGCCGTTCTTTGCGGTGCGTGCGGTGGTGTATTTCGCTGTTTTCGTGACGCTCGCGTTTCTGCTGAACAAGTGGTCGCTCGCGCAGGATCGCACAGCCGATAATCGCTACACGAAACAGATGCGCCTCCTGAGCGGCCCGGGAATGGTGGCGCTGATATTCACCGTGACGTTCGCGTCTATCGACTGGTACATGTCGCTCGAGCCTGAATGGTTTTCAACGATCTACGGATTCATTTTCGTGGCGGCGTGGAGCCTGAGTGCACTCGCTTTTGTGATCGCGGTGATGGCGAATCTCTCCGGCGACGAACCGATGCGTCGAATCGTAGCGCCTTTGCATTTTCACGACCTCGGCAAGTTGCTGCTGGCGCTCGTGATGCTTTGGGCGTACTTCGCGTTTTCACAGTTTCTGATTATCTGGTCAGGCAATCTTCCGGAAGAGATTGTCTGGTACATCCGCCGCATGCACGGCGGGTGGGGCGCACTCATTGTGACGATTGCCATACTGCATTTCGCGGCGCCGTTTTTGTTCCTGCTGTCGCGTGGTTTGAAACGCAATCCACGCCGGTTGGTGCTTGTCGCGGTGCTGATAATCGTAATGAGAATGGTTGATCTTTTATGGATGCTCGCGCCCGCGTTCGGACACACCAGGTGGATTTTAGTGGATGCAGTTGGCCTGCTCGGTTTTGGTGGTTTGTGGCTGACGCTGTTTACGTGGCAGCTAGGTAAACGACCGTTGATTCCGATTAACGATCCGCAGTTTGAATCGACGCTCGAGCAGATGCACATAGGGCATTAGCCACGGATTACACGGATTTACGCGATGAAAGAAAAGCTTAAAGGTAACGGACACAAGACTGAGACGCCGGATGTTTCGCACATTCGCAATGTCGAAGTCACGCATGAGAGAAGCGACGTCAGTGTGCGGGGAGTGATGACGTTTGTCGTCGTACTCACAATTTCGGCGATCGCCATTCACATTGGCATGTGGCTGTTGTTCAGATACTTCGATAACCAGGCAGCGAAAGCGCCAAAGCCCGGGCCGATGGCGTTGACGAAAGAGGAAAAGCTGCCGCCGGAGCCGCGACTGCAGGCCGCGCCCGGATTCGCCATCACCACTGAAGACGGACAACGACGAAGCCTCGAAAAGGATATACCGCAAAGGGAGTATCGGGTCCTTCGTGACCAATGGGAAGAAAATCTCAAAACGGGATTGAAGGACCAGTCAGGGAAGGTTGTGGGTATGCCGATCGATGCGGCAATCGACAAAGTTGTATCCGGTGAAGGACTGCCAACGCAGGTCAAAGGTTCGAGTGGAAAATTGAGTGACTATGCGATCAGCATGCCCACCGCTGCGAGCTCCGGCAGAGAAACGGAGAAGAGGGTGCAATGAAGAATTTATCCACAGATTACACAGAATACGCAGAACGGAAGAAAAAACTTTGTCTTTATCTGTGTAATCTGTGGATGGTTTGTCTACTTGCCGTGTCGTCTGCGTGGGCACAGTCGCCACCGGGACCGAGCTCGCCGTTGTACGGCGCGCGGGCAGAGACGGGGCGTCCCTCCACCGGACTGCCCACTGCGCTGCGCGACGTCAAGATCGAACAGAAACTCGATCAGCAGTTGCCGCTCGATCTCGTCTTTCGAGATGAAAGCGGACAGCCCGTGAAGCTGGGCCAGTATTTCGGCAAGAAGCCAGTGGTGCTCGCGTTTGTCTACTACGACTGCCCGATGCTCTGCACGCAAGTGCTCAACGGCATGGTGACGTCGTTTCGCGTCCTTCCGTTTCAGATCGGCAACGAGTTTGACGTCGTAACTGTCAGTTTCGATCCGCGCGAGACAAACACGCTCGCAGCTGCCAAGAAAAAAGTTTACGTCAATTACCTGCCCGACAGGATGCAGGCAAATGCGAGTAACGGCTGGCACTTCCTGACCGGGGACGAGGAAAACATCGCGAAATTAACCGACGCAGCCGGCTTCCGCTATCACTACGATGAGGCGACCAAACAGTTTGCCCACGCCAGCGGCATCATGCTGACGACGCCGCAGGGAAAACTTTCACGTTATTTCTACGGCGTCGATTATCCCGCGCGCGACCTGCGTCTCGGACTGATTGAATCGTCGGAAAACAAGATCGGATCGCCTGTCGATCAACTGCTGCTTTATTGCTATCACTACGACCCCGCGAGCGGAAAGTACGGCGCGCCGATTATGAGAGTGATGCGAATTGCCGGCGTCATCACCATGATCGGAATTGTGGCGATGTTGTTGTTGCTTAAAGGACGCAAGACTGGAGGCGCGGCTAAGTAATGCAGTCGTGGATTCCATTGGTGCCTGACAGTGCTTCGACTTTCTCGTGGCAGGTGGACGCACTCTACTTTTATCTCTCAGGCGTCACGCTCTTCTTTTCGCTGCTAATCTCAGCGGTCCTGATATTTTTTGTCATCCGCTATAGACGGCGCACGCCCTACGAGATCCCGCGCCCGATAGCAGGTTCACACAAGCTCGAGACTGTTTGGACCATCATTCCCTTCATCATCGCGATGACGATGTTTGGCTGGGGCGCGCGCGTTTATTTCACACAGTACAAAACGCCCGAGGACGCGATTGAAGTTTACGTAGTCGGCAAGCAGTGGATGTGGAAACTGCAACACGCGACCGGGCAGCGCGAGATCAACCAGTTGCACGTCCCCGTCGGTCGCAAGGTCAAGTTGATCATGACCTCGGAAGACGTGATTCACGACTTCTTCGTACCCGCTTTCCGGACAAAGGCCGACGTCGTGCCCGGCAAGTACACGACACTGTGGTTTGAAGCGACGACACCGGGAACCTATCACCTGTTCTGCGCGGAGTATTGCGGGATGAATCATTCCGGAATGACGGGCTCGGTGATCGTGATGGAACCGCGCGAGTTTGATAACTGGCTGAGCGGCAACACCGGCAGTTCAACGCCCGCTGCCGCCGGACAACAGTTGTTTCAATCGCTTGGCTGCACGTCGTGTCATGGCGCAAACGGCGAAGGCGGACGCGGACCGGTGCTCGCGGGCGTTTTTGGACAGAAGACTCAATTGCAAAACGGACAGTCACAAACAGTCGACGAAGCCTACATTCGCGAGTCGATCACAAACCCGCAGGCAAAGCTCGTCGCAGGGTTCGGCGCCATTATGCCGACGTTCCAGGGGCAGATTAGTGAGGACCAGTTGGTGCAGTTGGTAGCGTTCATCAAGTCGCTGCCCGCGGGCAGTCAGACGCAACAACCGGCCAACGCCGCGAGCCCCACAGGCGCGCGCCCGGGCGCGTCACCAACACAGAACTTAAGATGATTTAGCATTATGAAACCGATAGAGTCGTTCGAATTACCAGAGCCACCGAAGGTCAACTACATCACCGCCGAGTACGGGTTGAAGTCGTGGTTGTTGACCAAGGATCACAAGCGCATCGCGCTGCTTTATCT
>JBKPJP010000122.1:0-5216 GCA_046730735.1 Acidobacteriota bacterium
GCTCGTGGTCCAGTAACTGATCAAAGATGATGATCTCGTCGAGACGATTGATAAACTCGGGATTGAACGTCTGCCGCACCGACGACATCACCATCTCTTCCACTTTTTCACGCGTGGCATCGGTATTCGCCTGGAACCCCAGCGTGCCCTTCTTCTGAATGAAGCGAGCGCCGATGTTTGAAGTCATGATGATGATCGTGTTCTTGAAGTCGACGGTGTTGCCGAGGGCGTCAGTCAGGATGCCGTCTTCAAATACTTGTAACAGGATGTTGAAGATGTCCGGATGTGCCTTCTCGATTTCATCGAACAACAGCACCGAGTAAGGCGAACGTTTGATACGTTCCGTCAGTTGACCGCCTTCTTCGTGGCCCACATAGCCCGGCGGCGAACCGATGAGTTTCGAGACGGAATGCTTCTCCATGAACTCCGACATGTCGAAACGAATCAACGCGCGCTCACTGCTGAACAGAAACTGCGCGAGCGAACGGGCAACTTCAGTTTTACCGACACCCGTTGGACCAAGGAACAGGAACGAACCAACCGGACGCAACGGATTCTTGAGTCCGGCTCGCGACCTGCGAATCGCACGAGCGAGCGCTGAGATCGCAGGACGCTGCGAGATGACGCGCTTATGAAGCTCGACCTCGATCCGCAGCAACTTCTGCGTCTCTTCTTCTTTCAGTGAATTGACGGGAATTCCGGTCCAGCGGGCAATCACGTCTTCTACGTCGTCGCGCGTGACTTCAGCCGAAACGAGCGCATCTTCCTCACGTACGCGCAGGCTCGACGTATCACCGTAAGATCGCGACCACTCATTCAGGTCGTTCCAATCGGCGAGATTACCCTGTTCACGTCTGACGCGGAGTTTAACGCGTGCGCCGGCCTCGTCGATCACGTCAATGGCTTTGTCGGGCAGGAAACGATCGGGGATGTAACGATGCGACTGGTAAACAGCGGCATGCAGCGCGTCATCGGTGTAACGAACCTGGTGAAAACTCTCGTAACGTTCACGCACGCCGTCGAGAATGCTGACTGCTTCTGCTTCTGACGGAGGCGGCACTTTCACGGCCTGGAAGCGACGTTCGAGCGAGCGATCCTTTTCGATCGACTTGCGAAACTCTGCGGGCGTGGTAGCGCCGATGCATTGAATCTCACCGCGTGATAACGCCGGCTTCAGAATGTTCGCGGCATCGAGTGAACCTTCAGCCGATCCGGCTCCGACGAGCGTGTGCAACTCGTCAATGAAGACGATGTACTGCGGGTTCTCAACCAGCTCGCGCATGATCTGCTTCAAGCGCTCTTCGAACTGGCCGCGATACTTCGTGCCCGCAACGATCAACGAAAGATCGAGTGAAAGTATTCGTTTGTGTTCAAGAAACGATGGAACATCGCCACGCACGATTCGTTGGGCCAGACCTTCGACGATCGCAGTCTTGCCGACGCCTGGCTCGCCAATCAACACGGGGTTGTTCTTCGTGCGCCGGCAGAGAATTTGGACCACACGTTCGATCTCGGCTTCGCGACCGATTAGTGGATCGAGTTTGTCGTTGGCGGCGTCGTCCGTTAGATCGCGCGAGAACTCAACGAGGTGTGGCGTGTCTTTCTTCTGCGAGGTGCGTGCATCGACGCCTGACTGCCTTGCAATCTCGTCGCGCACTGCATTAAGTCTCAAGCCGCGTTCGTAAAGTATCTCCGCGGCCATGGAACGCTCTTCACGAAGCAGACCAAGCAGCAGGTGTTCGGTGCCGATGTGACGATGTTGCAGGCGATCGCTTTCCTCGTGTGCGTAAGCGAGCACGTGCTTGGTTTCGGGTGCGAGCGGGAGTTCAACCGAGGTCGAGATCTTTTCACGCAGGAGGGTGCGGCCTTCGATCTCCTTGCGAATCGACTCAATGGAAACTTGTGCTCGCGGGAAAAAGCGTCCCGTCAGGGTCTTATCTTCGCGCATGAGACCCAATAAAAGGTGCTCCGGCTCGATAGCCGGCGCTCCAAACTGTGACGCTTCGTAGCGCGCGAAGAAAATTACACGTCGCGCTTTTTCAGTATAGCGTTCGAACATCTTGGTTTCGGTAAAACGTCCTTATAATTGCGTTTGCCGTGATTTAGTATCCGGCGAACTTGGCGGCATTATAACCTATGCGAACGTTATCGGGAATTTATTCCCAACAGCCCGTTATTTCAGGCGCCCGTCCTCGAGCACCAGTGACCGATCACACATACCAGCCAAAACGTGGCTATGAGTTGCGATAACGGTGATCGCGGGTTGGTTGCGCGCATACGCGACGAGGGTCTGCCCTATCTCTTCGCCGATTGCGGCATCCAGATTTCCGGTCGGTTCATCAGCTAACAACAGTTTTGGCTCGGTAACTAAAGCCCGTGCGACCGCAACACGCTGCTGTTCGCCGCCGGAAAGATGCGACACCGGATGATCCGTCCGGTCTGCGAGTCGGGAGTCTTGCAAAAGCGTTCGGGCGCGTGCGTACGCGCGTTCCTTCTTCCAGCGCGCAATCAATAGCGGCAAAGCCACGTTCTCGAGAGCGGAAAGGTCCGGCAGCAGGTAGTGAAACTGGAAAACGAAACCGACTTCTCCATTGCTTTCGATCGTGCCGTGGTCAGGTGTCTCGAGGCCGCCGAGCAGATGAAGTAACGTAGATTTTCCCGAACCTGAGGCGCCGGTGATCGCGATGCTTTCACCGCTGTTTGCCGCAAACGTGACCCCGCGTAAGACGTCTATACGCTGCCCATTCGGCGCGATAAAACTCTTACGCAGATCGACGATGCGGATCATGAGTCGCGCAACGCCTCGACCGGTCGCATTCGCGCTGCTGCATGCGCAGGATAGATCGTCGCCAACACGCTCAACACGAATGCGACGAGCGCCGCCAAAACCATTTCTGTGGGTCTCGGTGTCAACGGCACGTTGCTGATTGAGTAAACGTCTGCGGGCAGGCTCACGAGTTTGTAATGATTTCCGATCAGGCAGAGAACGAGACCCACGGCGATGCCAGCGAGCGCGCCGATAGCTCCGACGACGGCGCCTTCAATGATGAACACGAGCATCACGCCTGCGCGAGTGGCGCCGAGCGCGCTGAGGATCGCGATGTCCCGGCGTCGTTCAACCACTACGAGTATCAGCATCGTCGTGATGTTGAGTGTGGCGATGGCGATGATGAGACCGATGATGAAGAGTCCCATGCGACGTTCGAGTGCGAGTGCGGAGAAGAGTGGCTGGTTCGCTTGTTGCCAATCGACGAGGGTGTAAGTGTTGCCGAGAAGTTTTGAAACATTCGCTGCGACTTGCTTCACGTTGTCAGCATCGCTGACCTGCACGCTCATTACTGACGCGGCGTGATTGTCTCCGGCAAATACCGACGCGGTATCGAACGCGACATAGATCCACGTCGAGTCGTATTCAAATAATCCCGAGCGAAACGTCCCCGCGACTCGCAGTCGTCGTGTGACCTGTTCGTTGGCCGGCAGAACCTGGAAAACATCGCCGACTGAAAGGCCCAACTTCTTCGCGAGATCGGTACCGACGATAGCGTTTGGTATTTCACCCGGCACAAACAGCGGCGCAAACGAGCCTTGATTCAACCAGCGACTCGACTGGTCATTCTCAACGCCTCTAAGCACTGCATAACCCGACCCTTTTGATCCGCGCGCAAGGGCGCCGTCGTAAGTAGTTGCCGAAGCGCTAACGACGCCATCGACTTCGCGCAAACGTCTTGCAATCTCGGCGTGATTCTCAATCGGCCGGCCATCACTGCGCACGATACTCAGGTGCGCGGTGCCTTGCACGATCTTGTCCTTCATCTCGTCACGAAAACCGTTCGATAAAGCAAACGCAACGATGAGCGCCGCTACACCCATACAAATCCCCAGCACCGCCGCTATGGAAGTCGCCCGCGCCAATCGCCTCTTCCGTCGCGATCTCAGATATCTAAAGGCAAGAAAAACCTCGTATGGCATAGGAATGCATCAAGGGTTTCACGCAAAGGCGCAAAGTGAAGTCGCAAAGGCGCAGAGGGGCATTCAATACCATCTTTGCGCCTTTGCGTCTTCACTTTGCGTCTTTGCGTGAAATATTATCTTCTACCCGGTGCACACTTCTTTGTGTCTTCAGGTCTGTTCTCGGGCAACAAACGACTCAGATTCGGATTGTCACGCGCGGCTGGATCGCCAGGCCAACTGATCTCGTAAAGCGTTCCATCCACCTGTCGAAAACTGAAATGCTTTTCCAGTTCCACGATCAGCGGTATCTCGTCGCGCTGCCAGCCGCACGGTAACCACCAGCGTGGATCCGCATCGATGAACACGCGTCGCCGGTGATTGAGATGGTTCTGAATGATCGAGAACAACTTATCACCGGGCCACCCGCCGCCCGTCCCAATCGTCTTCCAACGTCCCTCACCGATCGATGCCCAGTAATTCACCGCGATCGTCTGCGCGCCCGAGATCATCACCGCATCCAACGGCACCTTCTCGAGCCGGTGCTTGTACTCCTTACTCATCGCGCGTCGCTGAATGAACTCAAAACTGATCGGCCGCATGTGAATGAAAAAGATCGTCGCCAGCAACACGATCACGAACGAGCACCCAATGAGCGCACGTCGCTCAGTTCCCAATTTCCTGCGCGCAAGTTGTAACAACCAGAAGGCGCCGAGCGGCACCAGCGCCGGCAAACCGCTGAGAAAATAACGCCAGTTAACAGTCGTGCTGTAATTGAAGAACAGCAGCAGGTTGGCCCAGAACCCGGCCAGCCACAACAGCAGCATCGGCGACAACCGCCGCTTGCGCCACTCGAAAAACGGAGCAAAAGGAACTGTCAAAAACACGAGCGGCGCGCTGCCGAAATAAAGCATGACGTACGTAGGCAGATTCCGGATTGAGACCGGATGTCGCGACGACTCCTGCTGCATCGACTCACGCCAGCCAAACCAAACCCAGCGATAGTTCGGATCGCTGATAAACCAGTACGCAAACCAGCCGAACGAAAACACCAAAAAGATGACGCACGACGCCGCTACATACAAAATCTCGCGCCGCTGTAACTTCCATCCCAAAACACACGGCGCAAACACCAGCCACGGCGCATAGAACCCGATCGTCTCACGTAGATTGATCCCAAGACCCATCAAGCCCGCACCTATCAGTACGAGCCAGAATTTGTTCTGCTGCACTCCGCGAAGGTGAATGATCAGCGCAGTAGCCAGCAC
>JBKPJP010000123.1:0-3427 GCA_046730735.1 Acidobacteriota bacterium
GCGATAAAGTGCCTTCAACAACTCGACGCGTTGTTGTTGGCCCACTGATAAATGTTCGACCGGTTCGTTTGGATTGACGGCGAGTTTGAACTCTTCGGATAGCTGCCTGATTTGCGCGCCGGCGCTCTTGAGATCGAGCGCGAGACTCGTTCCCGGCTCCGCACCGAGCACGATATTCTCGGCGACTGTCATCGTCTCAACCAGCATGAAGTGCTGGTGGACCATGCCGATACCGAGTGCGATCGCGTCGTGAGGCGATTTGATGTCACGCGGCTGGCCGTCAACTATGATCTCGCCGCTGTCGGCAGTGTAAAAGCCGTAAGCGATGCGCATCGCGGTGGACTTACCCGCGCCATTCTCGCCGACGATGGCATGGATCGTCCCCGGCTTAACGACGATGTCGACATGGTCGTTAGCGAGAACATCGCCAAATCTTTTAGTTATCTGTCGGAGTTCGAGCATCTGATCCGCGTTTATTCGCGTTTATTCGCGGCTTAACTGCCCATCGCGTCCGTGACCTTGATCTCCCCTGCGATGATCTTTTTTCTCGCGGCTTCGGCTTCCTGTCTCGCTTCGGGAGTGACGAGATCGTTGTTGTTTTCATCCATTGCGTAGCCCACGCCGTCCTTGTCGAGTCCAAAAACGTGCAGCCCGGGTGAGAACCGGTGGTTCACCACGTCCGTGACGATGTCGTAGACCGCGTTGTCAACGCGCTTCACCATGCTCGTGAGTACAAAGCCTGGCTTGACCATGTTCTGGTTCGAATCCACGCCGATCACGAAATGCGTCGCGCGACCGTTCTGTTTTCCCTGTTGCTCGACCGCGTCGAAAGCGCCGAGTCCCGAATTGCCGGCGGCCGTAAAGATCACGTCAGCGCCCTTGCCAATCTGCGCCAACGCCAGTTCTTTTCCCTTGCCCGGATTGTTCCAGGCGCTGTCAGTAACTCCAACGTAGTTTGCAATCACGTTAATCTTCGGATTCACCGACTTCGCGCCTTCCTCATAACCTTTGGCGAAACGATGAATCAGACCGATGTCCATGCCACCAAGAAATCCGATGGTGCCGGTGCGAGAAGCTTTGGCCGCGAGTATGCCGACGAGATATGAACCTTCGTGTTCTTTAAAGATCAGCGACGCAACGTTTGGGAGTTCACTGACACCGTCGATGATCGCGAACTGAATGTGTGGATAGTCTTTAGCGACCTGCTCCATGATCGGCGCCTGTGCGAAGCCGACGCCAATGATGAGATCGAAATTGCGTTCGGCAAACGCACGCATCGCGGGTTCGATAGCGTTCGGAGTGCCGGGCTCGATGTCGCGTAAGACAATCGGAAGATCTTTTGCGGCTCGCTGCACGCCCTGCCATGCCGCAGCGTTGAATGAGCGATCGTCTTTACCGCCGATATCAAAGACGATGCCGACCTTGATCTTTGATGTGTCCTCGGCAGCCGACGTTCCGCCACAGCCGGACAACGGCAATATACCGAGCGCTAACACGAGAGCGATGAGCGCAAGTTTTGGTGAGAACTGGTTTCGCGCAAAGGCGCAAAGATCAAAACGAAGGCACAAAGAAAGGCGGTTTCTTTGCGCCTCTGATTTTATCTTTGCGTCTTTGCGTGAAAAATATTCCTGGTATTTCATTCGTTGACAATTTCCTTTACTAACTGCGGAAGTTGCGCTGGTTCGTCGCCGACCTGATACGCAGCCTGAATGCGACGCGCCGCTTCAGCCGCGGCGGCCGAGTCGGCGCAGTAGACCACACCGATCGCCTCACCGGCGCGAACCTGATCGCCCAATTTCAACTCGGAAGTAAAACCAACCGTGGGATCCACTGTGTCTTCGATGCGCACGCGCCCGCCGCCGATTGCCGCGATCGCGTGACCAATCTCCGTGGTGTCAACTTTGTTGATGAAGCCTGAGCGCGGGGATTCTACCTTAACGGTTTCGCTTACCAAAGGCAGAAAATCATGAGGCGCGTCGCAAACACGCGGATCGCCCCCCTGTGCTTCGATGTTGCTTTTCAGGCACTCGAGCGCCTGGCCCGAATCGATAACTTTCTTCAAACGCTCACGCGCAGCTTCGATTGTCTGATCCACGTTTGCCAGCATGAGCATGTGCGCCGAGAGTTCGAGCGACAGATCGAGCACCGGTTGCGCCGCTTCATTCGCTTCACGACGCAGCAGCTGGACGCACTCCATAATCTCCAGCGAATTTCCCACCGCGCCCCCGAGCGGTTGATTCATGTCCGTCAGGAGCGCACGAGTCTTGATGCCACACGAATTTCCGGTGCTCACGAGCGCATGGGCCAACTCTTTCGCACGCGCCTCTTCACGCATAAACGCACCGTTACCGACTTTCACGTCGATGATCATCGCATCGAGACCAGCCGCACCTTTTTTCGAGATGATCGACGCCACGATCAAAGGTATCGCTTCGACTGTCGCCGTAGCGTCGCGCAACGCGTACATCTTCTTGTCGGCAGGCGCAAGCTCCGCAGTCTGTCCGGCCATCGCATAACCGACCTGGTCCAACACTTTTTTGAACTCAGTAGCGCTAAGCGCGACGCGGTATCCGGGAATCGATTCGAGCTTGTCGAGTGTGCCGCCGGTGTGACCGAGTCCGCGACCGGAGATCATCGGCACACAAACTCCGCACGCGGCGACGAGCGGCGCGATGATGATCGAAGTCTTGTCACCAACGCCACCAGTCGAGTGTTTGTCTGCTTTTGGTTTCGGAATGTCGGAGAAGTCGAGGATGTTGCCGGAGTTGAGCATGGCCTCAGTCAGGGCCTGCTGCTCGGCATCGTTCATGCCATTGAGGTAAATGGCCATGAGGAGAGCGCTGACCTGGTAATCGGCGATGCGGCCATTGGTAACTCCCTCGATGAAGAAGTCGATCTCTTCACGCGATAGACTAAGCCCGTCTCGCTTTTTTCTTATGACGTCCTGTGGTCTCAAGCTGCTTTCCTTATTTGCTCTCCATAAGCACAACGGCCTGAGCAGTCACAGCTAAACCCTGCCCTACCGCATCGAGTCCCTCGCCCGTCTTCGCCTTTATACTCACGCAGCCCGCGTCGATACCTAACGCAGCGGCGATGTTTGCACGCATCGCATCGACGTAGGTTCTGAGTTTTGGCTTCTCGAGCAAGATTGTCGAATCAACGTTAACCACGTGGAGACTGCGTTCACGCGCCAACCACATTACCCGTGAAAGCAGTTCAAGACTACTCGCGCCACTCCACTGTGGATCCTTATCGGGAAAGTGAACTCCAATATCGCCTTCACAAAGCGCGCCGAGAATCGCGTCGGCAATCGCATGCGCGAGCGCGTCGGCATCCGAGTGACCATCCGCGCCGCGATCGGATGCGATCTTCGCACCACCCAGCACAAGCTCACGCCCCTCAACCAGCCGGTGCGTATCAGTGCCAA
>JBKPJP010000124.1:0-18055 GCA_046730735.1 Acidobacteriota bacterium
GGTTGGAATCCGATTTACGTTTTAGAAAGGGGTCAAAAGGTTGTCGGACGTTACACACCCGACAACCTTTCCTAGCTTCGATCTTTTTGCAGGAACCTGGCGATTCGCTGTTGGCAATCGTCTGTGAGGCGTGCGATGACGTTGACGTCGCTTCCTGTTTCCAATGCCTCGGAGAACGCCATTCCATCCATCTGATAAAGCAACGTCTTGGTGAGTGCGATCGCGGAAGCGCTCATCTTTTCAAACTCGCTGACATACTGATTCACATCTTCCTCAAAATCCGCTTCGGGAAAGACGTGATTTACAAGGCCGAATAGTTTTGCCTGGTCTGCGCTGATCTCGGCGCCACGCGTGATCAGTTCGAACGCACGCTTTTCGGAAACGTTGCGTCTCAAAATAGCCATCACCATCGCCGGGACAAAACCGATCTTCACCTCGGGATAACCAAACCGCGCTGACGACGCGGCAAGCACGACGTCACAAGCCGTCGCCAACCCGCAACCACCCGCAAGCGCTCGACCCGTTACCGCAGCAACGACCGGAATCGGAAGTTGTCGTATCAACAAAAACAATTCGAACAACAAGCGCGCGTCTTCCGAGTTCTCAGCCACTGACGCATTCGCAATCTTCTGCAGCGCCGAGAGATCTGCGCCCGAGCAGAAGTCCTTCCCTGCCCCCGAAATTACAACGACTCTAACGCCCTCATCTTCCGACGCTTTCTTCAGCCCGTCTTTGATACCGGCGATAACAGCATCATTCAGCGCGTTACGCTTCTCCGGCCGGTTGAGCGTAACCCGCGCCACCGCACCATCAACTGAGTAAAGAACGATCTGATCCGTGTTCATCCGTGTAAATTCGCGGCTTCCTGATCGGTCAACTCGATCTCCATCCGCAGTAACGCAGTCGAGAAAGTCTTGCCCTGCGCATCAGTCATCAAAGAGAGCGTCCCGCCACCTCCTAAACTCTCATGCAGTAAAAAATTGAGCGCTCCCAGATTCGGCAACTCAAACCTTTCCACATCACCATGACAGATGCCTTTGAAGTGTTGTTTGACGCGCTCTGCCGTAACCTCGCGAACCAGTATCGGATAAAGCTCCTCCTGCAACGCGATCAATCCGATGTTTGCCGTATCGCCCTTGTCGCCAGAACGCGCGTGGGCCAGTTTTACCAGTTGTACTTTCACGTCTCGAGCACCTCGACTACCGGCGTGATCTCCTCCTTGGGAATCAACGCCGGCCAGTAAGCAACGATCTCTTCCACCTTCGGCCTGCCGCCCGCGAAACCCGTGACTGCGGGTGGTCCAGTCAGGATCAAAGGAGCGATCTCTTTGGTGAACCGTTCGATCGCGTTGCAGTCGGGGCCACGCACGCCAACGCGCAGTTGCACTTCCGGAATGTCCGCACTCGGTCTCCCTGCAAGTGGTCCATGCGTGGCACTCGCCCCGACAAATTCCGTCAACACTTGTTCAAACTTCAGTCCCAACCGATCGAGCCGTGCGCGCAGAATGCGATCCGCAGCCTGGGCTTTGTCGTACGCATCGGGCCACGAATAAACGAGCGTGCCGACAGCTTTGAAACCCGCGGAATAACTGATCGAAACTTTCAGAAACTCCGTCGCCGGCCGTCCCTCGATACCATAAACACGAACACGATCTCGCCCCTCGTACTCCAACCGGATCGTCGTGAAATCAGCGACGCAATCCGGCGTGATGTACTCGTGCGGATCGCCCATCTCGTAGACCAGTTGCTCCTTGATAGATGGAATGATGATCCAGCCGCCGGTGCGCTCGTGCTTGGTGACCACAAACGTTCCATCGGGCGAAGCTTCGACAATCGGAAAACCAACGTCAGCAAGATTGGGAATACTGCGCCACTCGTACTGGCAGTTACCGCCCGAAGCCTGAGCGCCGCACTCGATGATGTGACCCGCGATCGTACCCGCGGCCAGGTGATTCCAATCGTTGTTGGACCAGCCGAACTCGTGAATCAGCGGCGCGAGCGTCAGACCGGTGTCTGTCGCTCGTCCGGTGATCACGATCTGCGCGCCCTGTTTCAACGCGTCAACCATGGGCCAGGCGCCGAGATAAGCATTCGCGCTTTGAATGCGGTCGCGCACGGTCGAGAGTGGCGCGCCGGTATCCATGTTGCGCAGCTCGATGCCGCGTTCGAGTAACTCATCAAGCCGCGACATGATGTCGTCGCCGGTTACGATGCCAATCCGAACATCGAGACCAAGCTCGCGTGCTACAGCAATGACGGCATCAGCACAACCACGCACGTTAACTCCCCCGGCGTTGGCTGTCACTTTAATGCCACGCTCGACACACGCCGGCAGGATCCTGCGCATGAGCGGCACGAAGTCTTTAGCGTAGCCCGCGTTCGGATCGCGCGCTTTCTGTTTCTGCATGATCGACATCGTGACTTCCGCCAGGTAGTCGAGCATCAGGTAATCGATTGGTCCACCGTCAACCTGGCGCACTGGTGCGTCAGGAAGATCTCCCCAAAAGCCTTGTCCGGCTGCGATGCGTATTTTTTGTTTCATCGAGGCTTGGGATTATAGCTGCAAAGAGAAGGTTTCACGCAAAGGCGCAAAGTGAAAACAAGAGACCGCAAAGAAGATTTCTGATCCTCTTTGCGGCCTTAGGCTTGTCCTTCGCGCCTTTGCGTGAAACTTTTTTACATTCGTGGACTCGGACTCGGACTCGGACTCGGAGTCGGGCTTGGCATCGGCTCCCCGGGTGAAGGACTCGGCGATGCTGTTGGTGAAGGCATCGGCGTCGGACTTCCACTCGGCGTCGGACTCGGCGAAGGTGTTTGGCTCGGCATCGGCTTCTCTGCCTCCACCGTCACCGGATTTGCTACCTCCGTGCCTGTTGCCGCGGGCATCTTCGGAGTGCGTCCCCTCGCGACATTCCTTGCCGGAACAAACGTACACTTCTGCATCGCTCCTGCGATGGGCGTCAACGTCAACTTGTTACCCATCTTTTTTGCGCGCATCGACATAATCGTCGGCGGCGCTTTGGGGTCCGTTGCGTTTACTTGTAATGCCACTGCGGTGTAACCCTGCGTTTTCGAAACTACGATCCGACCTGTTCTGCCATCGGCAGTAGTGAACTCGTTACCGTTTATCGTTAGCGTTGTATCGCCAACCAAACCGGCTGCCTCACAGTTAAACGTCCCGGTATAAGTACCGGAAAGATCAACTTGAGAGGTCGTGGTTTGAGGCATTGTGGCCGGCTTTTGCGGCGTTGGATCCTGGGCTCGAAGTCCCCATAAACCTCCGATTGCCAGGAAAAAACCAAGCATTATCAACGACAAAATCTTTCTGACCATAAACTCCTCCCTTGCTCGATCACGCACCTCGAGGCGGGCACGCTTGCAACTACTCATCAGGGGTTTGGCTTGCAATAAGGAGGGAACACGGATCTTGTACCACTCAGAGCCCCAAATCTCAACCCAATCTCTACAAATTAACTGTTTATAACGCTTTGTCTCGCGAAGTCTTTGTGGTAAACATCTTTTGCGAACAACCCAAACTAAGTACAGAGGAACCCAATGCAACCAGAAAAATCCATGCGACTGATTTGTGCCTTCGTTTGTACGCTGTTTCTAACGTTCGTATTTACAAGCTGCCAGCCTAAGGCAACAAAACACCGGCTTGCTTTTGTTACCAACAATGCCTCGCCTTTCTGGGTCATTGCGCGCAAAGGAACTGAGAAGGCCGCCCAGGATATTCCCAGCATTCAAGTCGAGTTCAGGATTCCGGGCGATGGAACGGCGGCGGAACAACAACGCCTCGTCGACGATCTGCTGGCCCAGAAAATCGAGGGCATCGCGATTAGTCCCGTTGACCCGACGAACCAAACCGATATGCTCAATCGCGCTGCTGCGCAAACACTCGTCGTAACGCAGGACAGCGATGCACCAAATACTAATCGCATCTGTTATATCGGCACGGACAACGTCGGCGCCGGACGCCAGGCGGGCCAACTTGTCAAAGAAGCCTTGCCGAACGGCGGCAAGATCATGGTCTTCGTCGGCGTGCTTGATGCCGCCAACGCCCAGCAGCGTTATCAGGGTTTAAAGGAAGCACTGGCAGGATCGAATGTGCAGATTCTTGATGTGCGCACTGACAACACGGATCGCGTGCGCGCCAAGTCAAATGCATCGGATACACTGGTTAAGTTTGCTGATATCGCCGGTATGGTCGGGCTCTGGTCTTACAATGGACCAGCGATTCTCTCGGCAGTCAAAGATGCAAACAAGACAGACAAAGTGAAGATCATCGCCTTCGACGAAGAAGACGAAACCCTGGGCGGCATCAAGAGTGGCGAGATCTACGCCACTGTCGTGCAGCAGCCCTATGAGTTTGGTTATCGGTCGATGGAGTTGATGTCGAAGATCCTGAATGGCGACAAGTCCGGGATTCCGGCCAGCAAGCAGATCTTCGTGCCGACAATCGCGGTGAAGAAAGATAACGTCGAAGAGTTTACGAAGCAGCTCAATCAGCGCCTGGGCAAGTAGTGGCCACAAACATTCCAATCCTTGAAATGGAGGGAATCAGTAAACGGTTCCCGGGGGTTGTTGCGCTCGATCACGTGAGCCTGACTGTCGGCGAGGGTGAGATCGTGGCGCTGATCGGCGAGAACGGCGCCGGGAAATCGACGTTGATGAAGATTCTCGGCGGCGCCATCGCGCGCGATGCCGGTACGATCTAGATCAATGGGGCACCGGTCGAGATACGTTCGCCACGTGAAGCCCGCGCGCTCGGGATCGAGTTTATCCATCAGGAACTCAGCGTTCTCGATAACCTCGACGTCGGCGCCAACATCTTCCTGCGTCGGGAACCAACGACCGCCGGGTTCCTGAAGCTGATCGATCGCAAACGGATCTACAGGGAGTCAGATCAAATCCTGCAGCGGCTCGGAGTTGACGTTTCGAGCCGTACTCCACTCGGTCAACTTTCCCTCGCCCAACAGCAACTGGTCGAGATCGCACGAGCGCTCAGTGCCGGCGCGCGAATCATCATCATGGACGAGCCAACGTCGAGTTTGACGCTTACAGAGACTCGCCGTCTGCTCGAACTGGTGAAGGATCTCAAAGCTCACAACGTCAGCATCATCTACATCTCGCATCGCATGCACGAAGTGAAAGAGATCGCCGATCGCGCGGTCGTGCTTCGCGACGGCAAAAACGCGGGTGAGATTCAAAGCAGCGAGATCACTCACGACCGCATGGTGCGAATGATGGTCGGGCGCGACTTGAAAGAGTTCTTCAAGGTTGAGGCGAGTAATGGCGAGACTAACGGAGGCGGCGGTTTTGAAGTGCGCCGCTTGCGTACTTTGCGATATCCGAACCATCAGATCTCTTTCAAAGTCGAAAAAGGGGAAGTGCTTGGGTTTGCGGGACTGGTTGGCGCCGGACGCTCCGAAGTCGCACGCGCGATCTTTGGTGTTGAAGAAGCGATCGAGACTGACGTCTCTTTAGACGGAATGGGATTGCAGATTCACGGTCCGCAGGACGCGATCAGTCACGGTATTTATCTCATTCCCGAAGATCGGCGCCTTTCCGGTCTCATCGTCGACTTCAACGTGCGCGAGAACATTTCGCTGCCGAATCTGGATAGTTATTCGTCCGCTAAAATCATCAATTTCAAGAAGGAAGCAAGCGCCGCTCAGGAAGCGGTCAAATCCATCAATATCAAAACGCCGTCAACGGAGATGCGTGCGGCAAATCTCAGCGGGGGCAATCAACAGAAAGTGGTGCTTGCGAAATGGCTGACGTTTGCGCCGCGGGTGTTGATTTTTGACGAGCCAACACGCGGGATCGACGTTGGCGCCAAGGCAGAGATCTATCAACTCATTCGCAACCTTGCCGCGAAGGGCGTATCGGTGATCGTCATCAGTAGTGAGATGGAAGAGGTGCTCGGGATCAGCGATCGCATCGCGGTGATGCACGAAGGACGCCTGACCGGAATTCTCGACCGCGCCCAGTTCAGCGAAGAGGCCGTCATGCGTCTCGCCACCGGAACAGAAGGATAGCCATAAAAAACGCCGAAAGCGTTGGCTAATTCCAGCCCAGGGTTGGAGCTTGCGACAACCCTGGGTAATTTAAACAAAAAAGCTTCGAACCCTGAAAGGGTTAGCCGTGCACATGCCTAACCCTTTCAGGGTTGAAAAGAATCATGGTCCATTTTCCCAAGGTTGTCGCAAGCTCCAACCTTGGGCTGAAATTAGCGAACGCCTTCGGCGTATTAGCGTCGCAAAGGATAATAGCTTATGAAAAAAGAGCTCGGCATCTTTGTCCTGCTAATCGTTCTCTGCATCGTCGTTTCCGTCATCAACCCAAACTTCCTGCTCGCGATTAACCTGCAGAACCTTGCACGGCAGATTGGGGCGTTTGGGATCTTCAGCATCGGCCTCGGCCTCGTGATCATAACCGGCGGTATTGAGCTCTCGGTCGGTTCAATGATGGCGCTGCTGGGTGTGTTGTTGTCGATGATGCTGACTGAGTGGGGATTCGGTGTGCCCCTCGCGATCCTGGCCGTTATCGGTATCGCAATGGCGCTGACCTTCGGTCACGGACTACTGATCACTCGCCTGAACATGCAACCGTTTATCGTCACGCTCTGCGGTCTCCTGTTCTATCGCGGGCTCGCGCGCTTCATCACGAACGATGAAACAAAGGGCTTCGGTACAGTCGCAGGACTCGACTTCCTTCGCTTCCTCGCGAATAGAAATCTCGCCGGAGTTCCAATGCCGTTTGTGCTGCTCATCATCATCAGCGTGATCGCATGGGTGGTCCTGCATCGCTCAGTTTACGGCCGCTATCTCTTTGCAACCGGTCGCAATCCCGAAGCAGCACGCTATGCCGGTATCAATACCAAGTGGATCGTAACGATGACCTATGTCATCGCGGGCGCGCTAACGGCGATCTCGGGAATCATCTTCGCGTTTTATACAAACTCCGTGTCGCCCGCGAATCACGGAAACGCTTACGAACTTTACGGAATCGCGGCCGCGGTGCTTGGTGGATGTTCGTTGCGCGGCGGTGAAGGATCGATAGTCGGCATCGTGATCGGCACCGCGCTGCTCCAGGTGCTGCGCAACCTCGTCAACCTGCTCGGCATTCCGAGTTCACTCGATTTCGCGGTGATGGGCGCAGTGATCCTGATTGGCGTCATGGCCGATCAGATCTTCACCGAACGCCGCAACCGCCGGCAGGTCGCACTCATGCGCGAAACCAGCGCCCAGTAATCTTCTTTGCGTCTTTGCGTAAACTTTGCGCCTTTGCGTGAAACAATGGAGAACTAATGAAACTACGTCAAAACTTTCCTGCCTTCCTACTGCTGTTATTTTCTTGCGCTGTTGCAAGTGCTCAAGCGACCGTCACCAAAGCTCCGTTCGGAACCGCCGACGGCCAGAGCGTCGATCTTTACACGCTCCGAAACGTGCACGGCGTCGAAGCCAAAATAACGAATTACGGCGGCATTCTCGTCTCTCTCAAAGTTCCGGATCGTAACGGCAAGTTTGACGACGTCGTGCTCGGCTTCAACGATCTCGACACCTATTTAAAAGGGCATCCATACTTCGGCGCACTGATCGGCCGTTACGGTAATCGCATCGCCAAAGGACGCTTCACGCTCAACAGCGTTGAGTACAAGCTCGCCGTCAACAACGGCGAGAACTCGCTGCACGGCGGTGTCAAAGGTTTCGACAAAGTTGTCTGGACCGGCAAGGAAATGAAAACGAAAGCCGGGCCGGCAGTCGTCCTGACTTATCTCAGCAAAGACGGCGAGGAAGGTTATCCCGGCAATCTCAACGTCAGGGTTGTTTACACGCTCACCAACAACAACGAGCTCAAGATCGATTATTCAGCCACGACTGATAAAGATACCGTCACAAACCTGACTCATCACTCTTATTTCAACCTGGCAGGCGAAGGTAATGGCGACATTCTCAGTCATCTGGTGACGATCAACGCTAATCGCTTTGTTCCAACCGACGCGGGCTCGATTCCGACCGGTGAGTTGAGAAAGGTCACCGGCACACCCTTCGACTTTCTGACCGCGCACGCAATCGGCGAACGGATCAATCAGGACGAAGAGCAACTCAAACTCGGTAACGGTTACGACCACACCTGGGTAATCAACGGTCGTCCCGGCACGCTCAGGCTCGCCGCCACGGCTTACGAATCAACTTCGGGTCGCACGATGCAGGTATGGACCACGGAGCCGGGAGTGCAGTTTTATACGGGGAATTTTCTGGATGGAACGCTGACGGGCAAGTCGGGAAAGATCTATCAGCGACGCTTCGGGTTCTGTTTCGAGACTCAACATTATCCCGACTCGCCGAATCACCCTTCGTTTCCGACAACGACGCTCAAGAAGGGTGCGACTTACAGGTCCACGACGATCTACCGGTTCGGAAGCAGGAAGTAACACGGATAACACGGATAAAGGCGGATTTTATTACAAAGGCAACCGCAGCCGGGCTTCACAGCCGCGTAATTGCTGACGATTTTCGAGCGTCAGTGTTCCGCCATGCGCTTCAGCAATTTGGCGCGATAGCACCAGTCCAATCCCCGAGCCCTGCGCCTTCGTCGTAAAGAACGGCACAAAAAGATTCGCGGTGCTTGCGAGCCCCGGTCCCTCATCACGCACCCAAACCTCCACCTGCCCGTTTTTCTGTTGCCAACCAACATCCACACGACCGCGCGTCTCCATCGACGCATCAACCGCATTGCGCACGAGGTTGATCAGCAACTGCTCGAGCTGCACGTCATCACCCTGGACCACGAGCTCCGGCCCCGGAACTACATGCACCGGCAGACGCGTTTCCAAACTCGCAACTCGCGACACGAGGGCGCTGACCTTCAACGGCTCGAGTCGAGGCGTCGGCAATCGCGCGAGCTTTGAATACGACTCGACGAAACGCGCGAGCGAATCAGCACGCGAAGAGATCACTGCAAGACCGCGCTGCATGTCGTCGCGCCAGTCCGGCGGCTCCGGTTCCCTGCCCATCAAGGCAGCCAAACTTCCCGCGACGGATTTGATCGGCGCCAGCGAGTTGTTCAGCTCATGGCCCAACACGCGCAGCAGTCGCTGCCACGCCGTGCGTTCCTCTTCACGTAGCGCCTGGCTCAGATCTGTCAACACGAGCAACTGATGTTGCTGGCCGCCTTCGCGAAACGTACTGCGACGAATGTCCCAGCGGCCCACCTTGCCGGGAAAGACCATCTGCATCGTCTGTGGACCACGCGCGGATGAGTTGAGACACGCTGAGAGTCCAAGCTCGTCAGCCGTGCGACCCAACAAACGCGCCGAGGGTTGGGCCAACAGTCGCTCACCCGCTCGATTGACGAGTTGCAGGCGTTGCTCGCCATCGAAGGCAAAGACCGCGACGTCGATCTCGGCCATCACAGTGCGCAACAAAGCCGTCGCTTCCATCGCACCGAGACGTTGTTCGCGCAACGTCTGGCCCAGGTCGTTGACTTCGAGCATCACTTCGCCGAGTGCGTCGCCGGAGAGTGCGCGTCGTCCGCGAATCGAATAGTCGCCTTCACGGATCGCTGCGAGTATGTTTGAGAGAGTTTGCAGCGGCCGAACGATGCGCGTCCTGAGATTGAACGAGACGCCGAGCCATAGGAGGACGAGCAACAGGTCGATGGTCCACTGGACCTGGGCGGAATAGCCGTCGTACCAGAGCAGCAGCGCGCATAGACCAACCGCGGGAAAACCTGCGAACAGGGCAAGCAGGGTGATCCGCCTCTCGAATTTCAGACGATGGCCGTATCTCAGTTCCGGATCGAGAGAGGAGAACTGTTTCGGCGGTTTAACGGGCGTGCTCACAGATGCAATGATACTTTGTGCGACAGATGTTTTTCACGCAAAGACGCAAAGAAAGACGCCAAGCCGCAAGAAGATCATGGTCCCTTTGCGACTTTGCGTAAACTTTGCGCCTTCGCGTGAAATTATGATCCGAGCCCATACTTCTGCAACCTACGGTAGAGGGCGCTGCGGCTCAGACCGAGTGCTTCGGCGGCGCGATTGGCGTTGCCCTCGAAGCGCGCGAGGGCTTTTTTGATCAGCAGGCGCTCGGCGTCTTCGAGACTCATCTCTTCGAGTCGCGCGGAAAGACGCGCGTCGGGAGTCTTCTCCAGTGCGAGGTCGAACGCGGTCACGATGTTGCCCGTGCTCATCAAAATCGCGCGCTCGATCACGTGGTCCAATTCACGCACGTTGCCCGGCCAGAGATGTTGTCGCAACGCGTCCAGCGCTTCGGGCGTGAAGCCCATGATCGGGCGGCGATACCGCTCACGATGCAGTCTCAAAAAATGCTCCGCGAGGATCGGAATATCTTCGATGCGATCGCGTAACGGCGGCAGCTTGATCTCGACCGTGTTCAGACGGAAGAGCAGATCCTGACGAAACCGTCCCTGCGCCACTTCCGCGTGCAGATCAGCATTGGTCGCCGACAGCAAACGCACGTTGACCTTCTGCGTCTTCGACGAACCCACACGCTCAAACTCACCAGTCTCTATCACGCGCAACAGCTTCGCCTGAAGATTGAGGGGAACGTTTCCAATCTCGTCGAGAAACAACGTACCGCCATCGGCGAGCTCGAAGCGACCAACGCGATCGCTCTTCGCATCAGTAAAAGCGCCGCGCACGTGACCGAACAATTCGCTTTCGAAAACTCCTTCGGCGAGCGCGCCCGCGTTCAAGGAGATCAAAGGCTTTGAGCGGCGCGAGGAGATCGAGTGCAGCACACGCGTGATCACTTCCTTGCCGGTGCCGTTCTCGCCCGTGATGAGCACGTTCGCATCAGCCGGACCGATGCGCTCGACGAGGTTCAAGACCGATCTCATCGCGGGTGACTCAGAGACAATCTGCGGCAGCTCACTTGAAGATTCAGAGACGCTATCGCGCAGCGCGATGTTCTCGGCTTCCAAACGTTTGCCGCGTCGCAATGCCTCGCCGAGTTCCACCTGCGTTCGCAGCACTGCGAGTAGCCGCGCATTGTCCCACGGTTTCTGAATGAAGTCGCGCGCGCCACGCCGCATTGCTTCAACCGCAAGATCGACGCTGCCCCACGCAGTCATTACCACCACCGGCAACGTCGGATCAGTGGCGCGAATGCGCGACAGTAAGTCCAAACCTTCGCTGCCCGAAGTGGTGTCGCGAGCGTAGTTGAGATCGATCAGCACGACGTCGAATTCGTGAACCTCGATCGAGCGGAGCACACCTTCAGGCGACGACGCGCTCTCGATCTGAAAACGCTCGCCCTTCAACAACAAACTTAGTGCGGCCAGAACATCGGCCTGATCATCGGCGATTAAAATGCGAGGCATAAGTTCCTATGTGATTTATAGGACCTATTCATATCGCAACGCAACCAGCGGATCCACCCTGGTAGCGCGACGCGCGGGTATGGAAGAAGCGAACAGCGCAGCGCCGAGCGACACAAGCACCACGATCGCATAAGTCGCCGGGTCAGAAGCTGATACTCCAAACAACATGCTCGACATCCAACGAGTCAGCACAAAAGCTCCTGCAACACCGAGCACAGTTCCGACGACAGTGAGCAACATGCCTTTGCGAAGCACCATCATCAGGATCGCGGGCCGTTGCGCGCCCAGCGCCATGCGAATACCAATCTCCTGTGTGCGCAAAGTTATCGAATATGAAATCACGCTGTAGATTCCCAGCGTCGCCAACACCAATGCGACTGTTGCAAATACGCCGAGCAACCAGGCGTTAAACCGGCGCGGCGCGGTTTTCGCTCCGATTACGTCAGCCATCGTCTTCACGCTCGTCAACGGCTGCCTACGATCTATCGTCGCCACCTCCTTGCGAATCGCAGCAGCTACCGACGAAGCAGGCAACGGGCTACGCACAAACAAATAACGATGCCGTTGCGGTGAAACGACTCTGGACGCGTACCAATCAGGCTCGGGTCTTGAGTCAACAGCACGATGCGGCACGTCCTTCGCAATCCCGACAATCGTGATCCACGGATTATCAGGACGCGGCAGTCCTAACGTGATGCGACGACCAATCGGATCTTCATTGGGCCAATATCGAGTCGCCATCTTCTCATTGATTATGGCAACCGGAGGCGCACCCGGCTGCACGTCTGCCGCAGTAAGATCGCGTCCTTTGAGCAGCGGTATGCCAAGTGTCTGCAGATAGTTTGGCCCAACCACTTGCCAGCCCGCGGCGGTGAGGTTCGCCGGATCCAGTTTCCGGCCTTCGATAGCAAACGGATCGCTGCCGCCATTTCCGCTCAATGGCTGCACCGTTCCGAAGCTCGCCGCCTCAACTCCCGGTAGCGACTCAACCTGGCTTACGAGTTGACGATAAAACTCCGAAGCGCGCTCCGCGTCCTGGTAAGCTGACGCGGATAGATCGATCTCGACACTCAACAGCTCATTCGCGACGATCCCCGTATTCGTCCGTTGCAGTTGCAACAGGCTCTTCACCAGCAATCCCGATCCAACCAGCAACAACACCGCCAGCGCCACTTCCGCCACTACGAGCGCATCGCTCCACTTTCGCGAGCGTACTCCGCCTGACTGGCGAGTGGCCTTCAAAGACTCGTGCAGATCAGTTACCGGCCTCGCCGCGACCAAACCAAACCCGACACTGATCAACGCAACGGCCGCGACCATAAAACCAAACACGCGCGCGTCGATACTGACCTCTTGCACTCGCGGCACGATCGCCGGACCAAGCGCCGCCAGCAACCTGATGCCCCAGTTCACAAACAGCAAACCCAACGCGGCCGCAAGCGTTGCCAGTACGAGGCCCTCGACCACCAACTCTCTGACGATTCGCCAACGACTCGCCCCAAGCGCAACGCGAATCGCGAGTTCCTTCTGACGGCGCGCCGAACGCATCAACAACAAGTTCGCGACGTTTGCACACGCGATCAGCAGCAGTAGCCCGACTGAAAACAGCAGCACGAGCAACGCACGCCGGCTGCCGCCAACTATCTCTTCCTGCAACGGCGTTACAGTTATGCGCCAACCACCGTCTTCCCCGTTTGGACCACGATATCCCGGCAACTCGCGCTCGAAGCGCTGGGCCAGCGTGTTCATGTGTGAGCGAGCCTGTTCGAGTGTGACCCCCGGGGCAAGACGTGCGAGCACGTTGAGATAATACGGACCACGCCGACCAGCCTGCGCCCCCTCCCGATCGCCCAACGGAACCCAAATATCAGCGGGTTCGGCCCACGAAAAGCTCGGGTCAGGAAACTGAAAACCCGCAGGCATCACGCCCACAACAGTGTAACTCTCATTATCGAGCGTGATGCGCTCGTTGATAATGGAGCGATCGCTCCCAAAACGTCTTTGCCAAAAACCATTACTCAAAATCACCGCATGCGTATCCAGAAGATCGTAATTGGTAAACGAACGGCCCACCGCGGGCTGCACTTCCAGGATACGAAAGAGATTGCCGGAGACAATGGCCCCCTGAACACGTTCCGGCTCTGCGCCAGTCGAGAGGTTGAAACTGCGGTTCGCATAAGCCGCAACAGAGTCGAAGACTTGTGTTTGTCGAGCGTAATCGTCGTACTCGACAGCTTTGGCGGGAAGGCGTGCGATATTGAGCGCGCGGTAGTTGCCCCAGACGACTTGCAGTCGATCCGAGTTTGGAAATGGAAGCGGACGCAGCAGCACCGCGTTGACGACGCTGAAGATTGCGGTGCTGGCGCCAATTCCGAGCGCAAGCGTGATCACAACCACAGCCGCAAAGCCCGGCTGCTTTAGAAGACTTCTCAGAGCGTAACGCAGATCACCAAACATTTTTTTAGCCGCGAATCACGCGGATAAACGCGGATTTATTCATATCGCAACGAAATCGTCGGCTCGACTTTTGTCGCTCTTCGCCCCGGCAGATAGCACGCCAGCAGCGCCACCGTGATGAGAATGACCGAGATGCCGGCAAACGTCGTCGCGTCGGTCGGCTCAACTCCAAAGAGCATCGTAGCCATTAACCGCGTTAACGCAAAAGCACCCACCAATCCGATACCAACACCGATCAGCGCCAGCTTCATTCCATGGCCCAGGATCATCTTGAAAACATCGCGCGGCCGCGCGCCGATGGCCATGCGAATGCCGATCTCGTGCGTACGCTGCGTCACCGAGTAAGACATCACGCCATAAATTCCGACAATCGCCAGCACGAGCGCGATGCCCGCAAACAAACTGAACAACGTCAGATTCAAACGCTCGCCGGCAACCGACTCAGCACGAATCTCGTCCATCGTGCGCGGATTGTAGATCGGTTGATCGGGATCGATCGACTTAACCGCATTACGCACCGAAGCAATCAACTGATTCGGATCGGATGCGCCTTTGATTAAGACCGTCATGCCACCCTGCGGAACCTGGTTGAAGGCAAAGTAACCCTGCACGCGATCGCTGTTTTGATTGAGACTCTCCATCTTCACACGACCTACGACGCCAATCACTTCCAGCGTCGGGTTACCAGAATCCGCACCGCCAATCTTGACTCGTTTCCCGATCGGATCTTCGTTGGGCCAATGTCGTTTCGCAAACTCCTCGTCGATGACGATCGACGTTACAGCCGCCATCTCGCGCTGGTTTTCATTCAGCTTGCTGAGATCCTTTCCCACGAGATGCGAGCGATCGTCACGGTCCGTAAACACACGCCCACGCAATACCGGAATATTCATCGCGCGAAAATAATCAGGAGTCACTAAACATGCCTCCATCAGCGGTGTGTGATCGCGCTCCGGAGGTGGCTGGCCGTCGACGACAAACGAAGTCTGCCAACCATTGTTACCCAACGGGAGGCCCGAAGCCGCTGCTACCGATTCAACTCCCGGCAACGCGCGAATATTGTCCAGCAGGTTGTGATAGAAAGAAAGCTGTGCCTCATCGCTTGCATATTTCTTTTGCGGCAAAGAAACGCTAAAGCTGGTCAGGTGTTCGTGCGAGAAGCCTGGATTGACTTTCTGTAAGAGGTAAAAACTGCGAATCAGCAAGCCCGCGCCGATCAGCAACATCAGTGTCGTCGCGACTTCAAGCACAACGAGCGAACTTCGCAACCATTGCCGCCCGGTCGTACCACGGCCAGTCTCTTTCAACGTCTCGTGCACATCGACTTCACCGGCTTGAATCGCCGGAATCAAACCGAAGAGAATGCCTGTCGCAAACGATACGCCAACAGTGAAGGCGACTACGGTCCAATTAAGACCAATCTCACGCGAGCGTGGTATCGCATCCGGACTCACATACAAAATCAGATCGATACCCCAACGCGCCAGCATCAACCCGATCGCGCCGCCGATCAGTGAGAGCAGCACACTTTCGGTTAACAACTGCCGCGCGATGCGCCAGCGACTCGCGCCGACAGCAGTACGAATCGCCATCTCTTTCTTCCGAGCAGTAGCGCGTGCGAGCAAGAGATTGGCGATGTTCGCACACGCGATCAGCAACACCAATCCGACCGCGCCGAAGATGATCCACAGCGCCCGGCGCACATCAACCACGAAGATCTCCATGAGCGGTCGCAGCCGGACGCGATTTCCGGGATTCGTATCGGGGTACTGTTTCTCGAGGTTCGCGGCGATCGTGTTCATGTCGGCGTCCGCCTGCTCGATCGTCACTCCCGGCTTCAAACGCGCAACAGCGTAGAGACCGGGGTGATTGCCGCGCTGTTGCCAGCTCGGCTGGTCTGAAAGTTGGCCCACCGGCACGTACATCTCTGCGCGGCTCGGATATGCATACGACTGCGGCATGATCCCGATGACCGTATAGCTCTTTCCGTTGAGCGTGATCGCCTGGTTGAGAATGCTCGTTTGCCCGCCGAAGCGACGCTGCCACAAGCCGTAACTCAAAACGACAACCGGCGCCGCGCCGGGTTTGTCTTCGTCGTTCGTAAACACGCGCCCGTGCAACGCATTCACGCGCAACACGGAAAACAGATCCGCCGACATCTGTGCGGTGACGATGCGTTCGGCCTCGCCGGCGCCGGTGAGGTTGTAACTGCCACGATTGTAGACACCCATCTTCTCGAACGACTGATTGTGCGCGCGCCAGTCAGTGAAGTTGGGATACGAGATGGACATCTCATCGAGCACCGGGCTCTTCTCATTGAGAAAGACGAGGGCGTCCGCCTGATCGTAGGGCAGCGGGCGCAGCAGCACGGCATTAACTACGCTGAAGATCGCTGTATTCGCGCCAATGCCGAGTGCCAGGGCGATGATTACAATGATCGAGACGCCAGGGTTTTTCAAAAGCATCCGGGCGCCGTAACGAAGATCTTGTAACAATGTATGCATGCGGACCTCCTTATCCACAGATTACACAGAAAATCTGTGGATGCATTTCTATTCGTATCTCAGTGCTTCCATCGGATCTATCTTTGCGGCGCGGCGCGCCGGGATGTAGCAGGCGATCAGCGCGACGAGCGCTAACAACATCGTCACGCCCGCAAAGGCCAGTGGATCGGTAGCACTAACCGGGAACGGAAGCTCCAGCTCGAGGAGCGAACTCGTCAACAATCGCGTTAGCGCAACCGAGAGCACCAATCCCATTGCCAGTCCTGCGATCACCAGAATCATTCCCTGCCCGATCACGAGCTTAAGAATGTCTTTCTGTAACGCGCCGAGCGCCATGCGAATGCCGACTTCGCGCGTGCGTTGCGCGACTGAGTAAGCCACCACTCCGTAGATCCCGAGCGTTGCGAGAAGTAACGCCATCATGCCGCAAGCTCCCATGACGACGCCGAGTATTCGAAACGGATAGAGCCCGAGACTGAAGTACTCGTTCAACGTCTGCACGTCCGCCACCGGCAGGCCTGGATCGAGTTCGCGGATCGTATTCCTCACCGCAGCGATCGATACTTTCGGATCGCCGTTAGTGTTGACCATCAGCATCGCGCGCTGTCGCCCGTTCTGTTGCAGCGCGAAGACGAAGAAAGGACGCGGGTCTTTCTGCAACGACTGCCACGCGTTGTCGCGATAAATGCCGACGATCTCACACGACTGCTGCTTCGCGTTGCGCGTCGTTTCAAACTTGGTGAGATGTTTTCCGAGTGCGGGCCCGCCGTTGAAGTATCGCTGTACAAAGGCTTCATTGATCATCGCGACACAAGGCGCGCCCTCTCGATCGCGCTCGTCAAAATCGCGGCCCTGTACGATCGGGACTTTCATGTTCGTAAAGTAATTGGGACCAGCGAGGAAGGCGTCGATCTCGAGATCCTCGCCGGGCTGCGGCTGATAGCCTTCGATCTCAGTGCCGCTGCGCGAGCGGCCCATGAACCCGTCCTGTATGTCACTAACCAGGGTTGTTGACTGCACGCCCGGCAAAGCCGCGATTCGTTCGGACAGTTGGCGATAAAACTCCTGCCCCTTCAGTCGATCGTACTTCCCTTCTTCCAACGTTACCGGCGCGACTACAATATTGTCGGTGCTGAAACCCAGACGCGTTGGCCTGATCTTCTCGAGACTGCGCAACACCAAACCCGCCCCAACCAACAGCAGCAGTGAAAACGAGACCTGGACCAGCACGAGTCCCATTCGCAAACGCGACTTGCGGTAGAAGCCGGTGAACAAACCCGAGTCGTCCTTCAACACCGTCGACACGTCGGCTTTCGACGCGTGCAAAGCAGGAGCGAGACCAAAAAGAATTCCGGTAATCGTTGCAAAGACAATCGTGTAGATGACGACGCGCCAGTCGAGGTGAAGATCGAGGGCGACATGAACCCCGCCCGGCAATGGCGGGATAAACGCGACAAGCAAGTTGAGCAGCCACACTGCCAGCAAGATTCCGCCGGCGCCCGCCAGCAGCGACAGCAGCACGCTTTCCGTCAGCAATTGTCGAATAAGACGAAAGCGACTGGCGCCGATGGCAAGTCGCACTGCCATCTCTTTGCGACGCGTCACCGCGCGAGCCAGCAACATGCTCGCGAGATTCACGCAAGCAATCAGCAGCACCAGATTCACGATGACGAAGAGCAAAGCCGCAATGCCGTACGCGGCTGATTGCGCGCCGGGGTGAATACGAGTCTCACTCTCAGGCAG
>JBKPJP010000125.1:0-5679 GCA_046730735.1 Acidobacteriota bacterium
GCCCCGGAGCGTGCGCGCGTAATAAAAACCGTTTCCTGGCGTATCAGTCCGGCCACCTGATATGGATCGAGATTTTTCGCCTGCGACTCCTGGACAATGATGTCCCAGTGAGCGAGCGGATAGAAGACGTCCCACTGTTCGCGCGTCATCTCTTCCGGTTTCATTTGCGAATAGTCCGGAAAGCTGCGACGCAGCGTGTTCAGCGCGCGAACGTTATCGTCGTCGGAACGATAAATCTTCGCGATGGCCAGGTTGATCTTTGGACTGTCAGGTCCTTTTTCAGCGGCTTTGGCTAAGTCTTTCACGGCCCAGTCGTCGAGTCCGATATTCGATAACTGATCGGCCTTGACGATGCGCGCGTCTTCTTCAGGCCCGGCAGTTTCTTCCGCGACCGTGACAGTCTTCAAATTAGCGACAGCACGCGCGACGATTGAATCCGGCGCGAAAGTCTTCCCCGCAGTTGTTCGACTCAGAACATCCAGGCGCTGCTTGGCGAGATAGCCGTACCAGTTAGCGTCGTAGCGCGCGAGCATCGCTTCATAGAGCGCTCGGGCGTCGGCAAGTTTGCCTGCGCGTTCAGAATCGCGCGCGGCCCAGTAACCGGCGCGGCCGCGATTGTCCGTGTTTTTGTCGGCGTAGTAAGCGAGATGCTCGGTGAGCATTCGCGACGATTCGGAGAAGTTCTTTCCGTCGTGTGCAATCCAGGCGAGATCAAACTGCGCCTGGGCGACTTCGATGGAACTTCCGAAGTTGTTAACGGCCGTCTTCTTGAAATACAAAGCATCAACCGTGTTCTTTGCGTCGTCAGCGATCTGGCCCAGCGCGACGAATGTTTTAGGAGTGAAGTTGCTGTTGGGAAACGCGCGTCGCAATTCTTCGGCGGTCGCTCGTGCTTGTTCCCACTGCCGAGCGCGCGCGTAAGTTTGCGCGAGATAGAAGAGCGCTTCGGCTCGCGTCTCCGCTGCGGAGGTTGGTATTGCAGTTAGCGCTGAAACGGCATCGGGAATTTTGCGCGCGTTATAGGCGGCGATGCCGCGTCGCAGTTGATTCTCAGACGTTGCGGTTGCGGGAAACCTGGTGAACGCGTCGCTGTAAGCAGTCAACGCATCAGCGAATCGTTTTGCCGTGTAAAGACGATCGGCGCGCGCCATCGCTTCTTCGATGCTGGCCGGAGATGTAGTTGAGCCGAGCCGCGTTATGGCAGTCGCGGCTTCAGCGCTTTCGGTTGATTCCGGCGCAAAGAAATAAAGCCGCCGGTACGTTGCAAGCGCGCGATTCTGATCCGACGACTGTTCGTAAGCCTTTGCCGTCGCTAACAAAGCGGCCGCGTCATCAGAGAAGCCTTTCAGCAGCAGTGGTACGGCTGCGGCGTCACTGCCCTTCATCATCAGGTCCGCGACTCGCAGCGCCGCGTCGCGAGCACGCAACGACGTTGGATATTCCTGCATTAACTGCTGGTAAATGGCTCGCGCTTCCGCCGTTCTTCCGGCCTGCTCGAGCGCGCCGCCGCGCATGAAGAGCGCGTAGTCGGCGAGCGACGTCTGTTCACCAATCAATTTGCTGTCGAGTAATGTGGCCGCGCCGCCGAAATCACGGGCGTTCAGTTTTATTCGGGCGCGCAGCATGCGAGCGAGCGCCGCAGCTTTCGTGCGTGGAAACTGGTTCTCGATACTCGCGACAGCGTCTTCCGAAGGCAGCACGTCGTTGCGCGTCATGCTGCGCAGTGTGTCGAGAGCTTTTTGTTCTCCGAGAGTTTGCGGGCGCGTGAGGCAGCTCGCACTCATGAGAAATGGGAGCGAGCAAACAGCGAGCAGAGCAACACCGACGAAAATCAGAAGTAAACGATGCTTGGCCACTTTCTCCAATACTACTTAATTACGCGTTGACCGTTGCGCCGGGATAATTCGAGCCGAGTTTCGAAGCATCACCCTCGGCCAGGGTGTTCACGAGTTCGCCGTGGAAATAATCGTAACGAGCCGCGACTTCCGCTTTGACGCGCTTATCATACATCTCGCGCGAGCGATCGATGTATTCACGCAGACGATCGTACAAGTCGTGTTCGGTTCTGCCTTCAGCAACCTTCTGCTCGTTGTACAACTTGATCTCAGAGATTAGCAACCGTGCAAACCGCCGCGCGTCATTGTGTAGACGCCGCTCTTCGTCACCGTGGACTTCCACAGGCAGTTCCGAATCCTGGCCAAAACGCCGGCGCGGTTGCGCTGACGGCGCCGGTTCCGGGTCGGAAGGCGTGGTCCAGACTTCTTCGACGGGCGTTGCTTCGACTGACGGCGCGTTAAAATCGCCGGCCGGCTCTTCCGCTGGAACTGCTTCGACGTATGACGCAGATTCCGCGGCCGGTTCCGGCGCATAAGATTGATAATTCTCAATCGTCTCTGCGCCCGAAAATGTTGGCTCCGCAGGGGCGACCGGCTCTGCGTATTCACTCGTTGGCGCGTACGACGGCTCCGGCTCTGGAGCGGGCGCCGGTGCTTCTTCAGCGACTTTCTTTGGCGCTGCGCCACGCGAAGCTGACAACAGTTCAACCGCCATTCCGGCTACGGTCACGAGTGTTTCGAGTGCTTCAAGATTGATCGACTCCGAATCGAGTCCGGCCGAGTCGGCATAAAGAACGGCCACAGCCTTTCCGCGTACGACGAGTGGAATCGAAACAATTCGTTGCGCGGGCTCTTCGCCGAGCCGGTTCAGCAACATGTGATCTTCCGAGTGCGAACCCGCGCCGCCACTCCACGTAGCGAGTCCTTTCGCTGCGCTCGCGACCACGGTGTCGGCACTCAACGGTAATGAGATCTGTTGAATCGTTTCGTCGCCCACGGTTCCTTCGAAACCACGACCACGCCAGCCAGTTGCCTGTTCGCCTTTGATTACGAAGAAAGCGACGCGCGGCGCGAATGATGAAGCACGATTGACGAGCGCCTTGAGAATGTCTGACTGCGATTTCTGCTCGTTTATCTCGGTAATGGCCGCTTTGACGATGGCCATGTCGCTGGAGGCTTTCGCGCGCGACGATTCGGATGCGGCGAGCTCGACGCCACGTTCGTGAGCAGCGTGCAGGTGTTCGGTGATGGCAGCGACGAGGCTGCCTTCCATTTGCACATTCGACGCCTGCCGGTCAAGAAAAGTCGAAAGCGACTCGTTGAGTAGACTTTGCAGAGTGGTGATTTCCTGCCTGACCGCACCGAGGCGAGTTTCGAGATAACTCTCAATTTCACGCCGCAAACTATCTTCAAGATGTCCGTTGACCACAGCTCGCTCCTCCGTGTCGTGGTGTTGGTTTGATGAACCTCAAGGTCGTTCAGGTAGGGATTTCTAACCCTGGGTTGATTATCCGCAATGGAGAGTCTCGCAGGGCCGCAAGAAACTCTGGGTGTGATTATGAACGGCTGGTAATCAGCTAGTCAAGAAATCGTTTTTTCGAGGCTGGCTGTCGGGAACAGAGGCGCATTCTTTTCGCCAAAACGTCTCCTCTGGTAATCTAACGGATCGGGCCAAGGGTCGTCTACTATTAAATATGCCACCTACCATACTCATTGCGGAGGATTACGACGACAATCGCGAGCTGCTGCGTTTGCTGCTCGCACAGGCGAATTACAACGTTCGCGAGGCTCGAAACGGGCAGGAATGCCTGGATTTGGCGTGTGAAAACCCGCCGGATCTGATCATGGTTGACCTTTCCATGCCGGAATTGGATGGCTGGGAGGTCTTCCAGGCGCTCAAAGCGAACTCGCTCACTGCGCATATTCCGTGTGTGGCAGTTACTGCGCACACCGATCGCGACCGGGCTCGCGCCCTGCAATCCGGGTTCAGCGACTTTGTTGGGAAGCCCTTCAAGACCGAAGAGCTGCTGATGACCGTCAAGCGGCTCGTATCGAAAACAACTTAGCCACAGATTACACAGATATAAATCCGATGTTTAATCCGTGTCATCCGTGGCTCTATTTTTCTCGATACACAACGCCGCCCTTCATCACGAACCGCACGCGTCGCAGCGCCGCGACATCACGCGTCGGATCTCCTTCGACTGCGATCAAATCCGCCAGCAAGCCTGACTTCACCGCGCCGATCTTGTCAGACATGTGCAGCACACGAGCGTTCACGGACGTAGCCGATCGCAGCACATCGATCAGCGGCATCCCAAACTTCACCATCGCCTCGAGTTCTCGCGCATTGTCTCCATGAGCGAAAACGCCCACGTCGCTGCCGCTCGCGATCGTCACACCGGCACTGAGCGCTGCCTGAAACGCCGTTCGCTTGCGTTCGACATTGGCGCCGCTGGCTATCGCCAACGTCGGACACAACGCCACGCCACGTTCCTTCATTAACCGAAACACCTCAGGCGTACCGCCATCGCCATGCTCGATCGTTTCCACGCCCGCAAGCGCGGCTCGTCGCATTCCTTCCGCCGTCGTAGCGTGTGCTGCAACCGGAATGTTTGCGCTCTTCGCGGTCTCGACTACGAGCTTGATTTCGTCGAGTGAGAAAGTCGGCGCCGCTCCTGACCTGCCCCAACGATAGTCAGCGTAGATCTTGATCCAATCAGCGCCGTGTCCGATCTGATCGCGAACGACGCGTGTCAAACTATCGATGCCGTCGGCTTCTTCAGCGCCCTGCGGCACAGTCCACTCCGAAGCATATCCCTTTGGCCCATAACTGCCGGTGGCGACGATCGCTCGCGTAACGACGATCATTCGCGGCCCGGGAATGATGCCTTGCTCGACTGCTTGTTTCAGGCCAACGTCAGCGTAGCCCGCGCCCTCGGTGCCGAGGTCGCGAATAGTCGTGAAGCCGGCCTGGAGCGTATTGCGCAGGTGATTTGTCGCCCGCGCGACACGCAGGCTCAAAGACTCCTTCGCGACCTGATCGTTCCAAACAGTTTCCGAGTAGGGATGCAGCAGTACGTGAGAATGCGCCTCTATCAATCCGGGCATCAACGTGAGTCCGGGCAAGTCGATCACTTTGGCGCCAGCCGGCGCAGTGACGCTGCCGGCTGGTCCAACGGCTTCGATCTTCTCGCCACGAACGAGCACGACCCAGTTGTCGTGTACCTGCGCCGACTCACCGTCAAAGACGTGAGCCGGCTTGAGCAGGTAGACAGTTTCCGGAGTACTGGTCCTTTGTGTCTGAGGTGTCTGAGGAAACATAACCGCAAGACAGAGCAGTAACAAGATCGAGAGTCGCATCGCGATCTATTTCTCCGAAATGACAACTGATTGAATACTTGGCGGCAGCGGATGGATCGTGCTGCGCGAGAACCCGGCGTTCGCCGCCATTCGCTCCAGTTCGGCAAACGTGTAAGCATCGCCGGACGGCGTGCCCACGAGCATCTGCATGCTGAAGCCGGCGGCATCCGGCGGCGTCACGCGATCGTCGTTCGGAACAAATTCCAATGTCACTGCGCGACCGCCATCCGCGAGTGCTGCATGTACTTTCCGGTACAACGTTTCGCAAGTCGGAGCGTCGAAGTGATGCAGGAAGTTGGTCAATAGGACCAGGTCGTAACCAGTGCCAAACTCGACATCGAAAGCGCTGCCTTCGATCGTCTTGTACCGGTCGGCGACTCCCATTTTCTGGGCATTCTCTTTTGCAACTTCAAGCACGGCTTTCCAGTCCACTGCAGTGACTTCGGCCTGTTTGTTGCGCGTGGCGAAGTTGATTCCGTAG
>JBKPJP010000126.1:0-2841 GCA_046730735.1 Acidobacteriota bacterium
CCACCTATACAGACCTCCGTCCTGGTGCAGATATTCCGCGTCCAGCGCCAAAGGCGCGAAATATGATAGCCAGGGGCAAGCGCGAGCGAAGCGAGCGCGTCGCCCCTGGTAACAAAATAAAAAAGGCGGCCAGCCCTGAAAGGGCGTAATACTATTCCGGCCTTTCAGGCCTTGACCTTCCTCCGTGTATACAACCAGGGGCGACGCGCTTCGCGCTTGCCCCTGGCTATCATAGTTCGCGCCTTTGGCGCTTTCAGACAAAGCCCATGGGAATAAATTTGCATCTAGTTGAGTCTTAAACTTGGGAGGGGTAGTTGTCGGAGCAAACCAGAGCTGGTCGATTTGAGGAGATTGCACTGCCGCACCTGGCTGCGGCCTACAATCTTGCGCGCTGGTTGGTCCATAACGATCAGGATGCTGAAGATGTCGTTCAGGAGTCGTTTATGCGCGCGTTCAAATCGTTCAACGGTTACTACGGCGGAAATAGCCGCGCGTGGCTACTGACGATCGTCCGCAACACCTGTTACACGTGGTTGCAAAAGAATCGCATGTTGGCCCTCGCCGATCCGATCGACGACAAACTCGACGAGCTCGGGCTCGACTTCGCGGATCCCGAGATGCTGCTGCTGCGAAGTGTTGACGCGCAAATCGTAAGAGCGGCGTTACAGGAACTGCCGGTCGAGTTTCGCGAAGTAGTAGTGCTGCGTGAGATGGAAGAACTGTCTTACAAAGAGATCGCTAACGTGGTGGACCTGCCGCTGGGGACTGTCATGTCGCGGCTGGCGCGCGGGCGCAAACGACTGCAAGCGCTGCTCGCCGGCCGCATGGGAAAGGAGGCAAGCATTGAGCTGTCAACAAACGCATGAACTGATTCACGGCTATCTCGACGGCGAGTTGGACCTGGTGAAGAGTCTCGAGATCGAAAAACATTTATCGCACTGCCACGACTGTACTCAAAATTACGAGGCGCTGCGCAGTATGCAATCACGTGTGAGGGACAACTCGCTTCGCTTCGAACCTCCCGCAAGTCTCGAGAAACGTTTGCGCTCGTCGTTGCGTCGCGAAGAGAAACCGCCACCGTTGCTATTCCGCTGGAGGTGGGCGGTAGCGGCGGCGTCGTTACTGGCGGCCGTTGTAATTATCTGGACTGTCGCTGCGATTTCATCGAGACAATCGCCGGAAGACGTGCTCGCGCAGGAAGTAGTCGCCAGTCACGTACGATCGTTGATGGCCAATCATCTGACTGACGTGCCGTCTTCCGATCGACATACAGTCAAGCCCTGGTTCGATGGCAAACTCGATTTCTCACCGACTGTGAAGGACCTGAGCCCGCAGGGATTCCCCCTGAACGGCGGCCGGCTCGATTACATCGGCAACCGTCCGGTCGCGGCGCTCGTTTATCAACGACGGCAACATTCGATCAACTTGTTCGTGTGGCCGGCAACACACGCGCCGTCCGTGAATGGAAAAGCGTCGGAACGTCAGGGTTATAACGTGATTCGCTGGTCCAATGCGGGGATGACTTACTGGGCCGTGTCCGATCTGAACCTCGCGGAGCTACAGCAGTTTGTTCAGTTGCTTCAGGAGCAAACGTGAGTATATGTCTCTGCGGCTCTCTGCGGTCCTCTGCGTTCTCTGCGTCTAAAGCGCCCGTAAACGCAGAGGACGCAGAGATACGCAGAGGGCCGCAGAGAAGATCACCGGATCAGGTAGAAAGCGGTTTGTCGTGGTCGAAACCACTTCATTCCTTCCTTCGTTAAGTATGCATCGTCCTCCATCATGATCGTGACTTTCTGTCCGTTCCACTCCGGAACCGCCGTACTCGTGTTCAACTCGATCGACGTGTAAGAGCCTTCGCGGAACGGCGGCTCCAGTGGCGCGCCCACTGCGGGTCGACGGAAGTCGATACTGGCGCCGAGCGCATGTCCCTGGTTACCGACCGAGTGTGAATAGATCATAGCCTCGATACCGAGAGTCTTCATGTCGGCCATCGTCGCCTCGTAAACTTCGAAGCCTTTTGCTCCGGGCCTGATGTGTGCGAAGAGCGCATCCTGAAGTTTGTTCGTATTCGCGAGCGCTTTCCGGAGTCCCTCGGGCGCATCTTTCTCCCCGGGGCGCAAGACGTAAGCCATCTTCTGCCAATCAGTGCTCAAGCCCATGTAGTTCAATCCGCAATCGATATGGATCACGTCACCGCGTTGAATCACTGTCGACTCTGGAGCGACGCTGAGAAACTGCAACGTCTTGCCTGTCTCCTGACTTTGTCGCTGCACGCGCAGATCCGGTTGAAACCACGTGTCTAAACCAAGATTGTTGAGTTGTTGCAGAAACCAATAGCGCACGTCGCCGACGGTCGTCTTCCCCGGTGTGATCACTTCGTTTGAAAACGCGCGCTGAGTCAACACGTCTGTCAATGCGACGGCGGTGCGATAAGTTTCGAGCTCTTCAGGCAGGCGCGTGTCCATGTATTCGACGATGAGCGGCGCCGCCGGCACGAATCGTGATGAATAATCCGCGCCGAGTGTCTCGGTTAAAAACTTGTAGGCATCGTGGGTGATACCGTTGGTCGCGCCACGTGTGCCGCCCATGTTCAGCGCGATCGTTTTCGGTTTTCGCTCGTCGACGATACGCAGCAGCGTGGCGGGGACGTCTCTGCCGGGAGGATTCAGGACTTCGAAGAAGGACCTCAAATGCTCTTCGTCATAACGAACGAGCGCAATGCGATCAAGTTTGTCGCCGCCGCGATCGGCGAAGATAAAGTAGTCACGCCTGCCGACGTAGGGAAGCGGCGGCGCGATGTACTCCTGTCTCTTATACACATCTGACGCTGCCGACGACTGC
>JBKPJP010000127.1:0-4354 GCA_046730735.1 Acidobacteriota bacterium
TGTACAAATCGCCCGCGGGCGCGCCGAGACGGCCGCCTTCGCCTTTACCCGGAATTTTCACGCGCGAACCAGTTTCAACACCTGCCGGAATGCGAACCTTCACCGTTTCTGTCTTGGGCACTGTTCCTCGCCCGTTACAGAGCGAACAAGGCGAACGCCGGCGTCCAGTACCACCGCAATCGGGGCACTCCTGCGCAAACCGCAAACGGCCGCCCGAACGTTGTACCTGGCCCGAGCCTTTACACGTCGAACAGACAACCACTGGACCACCAATGTCGCCGGCGCCGTTGCACCGCGAACACTGCTCAGAACGATTGACCGTGATGTTGGTAGTTAATCCCTTGATCGCTTCTTCGAATGAAAGCGAGAGAGGCATCTCGATGTCTGCGCCACGTTGTGGTTGTGGCCGCGGCGGTTCTTTCTCGCGTGTCGCGCCGCCACCGAACAGATCAGCGAAGATGTCGCGGAAACTGCTGCCGCCACCTCCCGAGCTGGTCGTTGCGCTGCCCCAGTCGAAACCAGTGAAATCAAATCCCGGCGCAGCACGTCCGCCGGTCGATGGACCAGCCCCTCTCGCCGCTGCATCCGCGAGGTTTTCGGAGTACTGTCCAAAACGATCGTAAACGCTTCGTTTCTTCGGATCGGAAAGCACGTCGTGCGCTTCCGACATCGCTTTGAAGCGTTCCTCGGCTGCTTTATCACCCGGATTCACATCAGGGTGATACTTGCGCGCCAAACGCCGGTAAGCCTTCTTGATCTCCTCGGGCTTGGCGTCGCGCTTGATGCCGAGTATTTCGTAATAGTCCTGCTTGTTAGCCATCCTGGTTTATTGCCGATTGCCGATTGTTGATTGCCGATTGAAGGAAAAGGCGGAGGAAAAAGCTATCTCCGCCTCTTCAAATCGGCAATTGGCAATCGCAAATCGGCAATGTCCCTTACTTGTTCTCGTCTACGTCCACGTACTCAGCGTCAATCACATTGTCTTCGCCGCCTGAACTTGCGCCTGACGACGATGCGCCTGCCGCTGATGCCTGATCACCAGTTCCTGGCGATCCCGGCGGCGGCGCCTGTTGATAGAGCGCCTCAGCAAGTTTGTGCGACGCGGTCTGTAGCTGGTTGAACGCGTCATTGAGTTTCTCAACGCCACCTTCTGTTTGCGCTTTCTTCGCCTCGGCAAGTGCCGATTCGACATCAGTAGCAACTGCACCAACCTTCTCGCGATTGTCGTTGAGGACCTTCTCCGTCTGGTAGACCAAACTATCCAGACGATTGCGAGCTTCGATCTCCTCGCGTTTCTGAGCGTCCTCAGCAGAGTGTGACTCGGCATCCTTCATCATCCTGTCGATCTCATCCTTCGACAGACCCGATGAAGCCGTGATCGTGATCTTCTGCTCGCGACCAGTACCCATGTCCTTCGCCGATACGTTCACGATGCCGTTCGCGTCGATGTCAAAAGTGACTTCGACCTGCGGCATGCCGCGCGGCGCCGGTGGAATACCGACGAGGTGAAACTTTCCGAGCGTGCGATTGTCGCCGGCCATCTGGCGCTCGCCCTGGAGCACATGAACTTCGACCGACGTTTGATTGTCGGAAGCAGTTGAGAAAATTTCCGACTTCCGCGTCGGGATCGTCGTGTTTCTTTCGATCAGCTTGGTGAACACGCCACCCAGTGTCTCGATACCAAGGCTCAACGGTGTCACGTCGAGCAGCAGGATGTCGGTCTTCTCGCCGGAAAGAACACCCGCTTGCACGGCTGCGCCAATCGCGACGACTTCATCAGGATTCACGCTCTTGTTTGGATCTTTGCCAAACATTTCCTTGACGATTTCCTGCACCTTCGGAATACGCGTCGAACCACCAACGAGAACCACTTCGTCGATCTTCTTCGCATCGACACCAGCGTCTTTCAGTGCCGTTT
Source organism: Acidobacteriota bacterium (assembly GCA_046730735.1). Taxonomy (GTDB): domain Bacteria; phylum Acidobacteriota; class Blastocatellia; order Pyrinomonadales; family Pyrinomonadaceae; genus PSRF01. Next base: position 1,919 of record JBKPJP010000127.1, read on the forward strand.
CAACCGGACCTCTGAGCCGCGTCAGGATTGGATCAACCAACTGTTCGAAACGCGCCCGCGTGAGTTTCATCGCGAGGTGTTTCGGACCTGACTGATCAGCAGTCACGAACGGCAGATTGATCTCCGTCTCCATCGTGCTCGACAGTTCGATCTTGGCTTTCTCTGCCGCTTCTTTCAGACGTTGAAGCGCCATCTTGTCGCTCGAAAGATCGATACCCTGATCTTTCTTGAACTCCTCGATGATCCATTCGATCAGGCGTTCGTCAATGTCGTCGCCGCCGAGGTGTGTGTCACCGTTAGTTGACTTCACTTCGACAACGCCTTCGCCGACCTCGAGGATCGAGATATCGAACGTGCCGCCGCCAAAGTCGAATACCGCGATCGTCTCGTCTTTCTTCTTGTCGAGACCATACGCGAGAGCGGCCGCCGTCGGCTCGTTCACGATACGCATGACTTCCAGGCCGGCAATCCTGCCCGCATCCTTGGTCGCCTGGCGCTGTGAGTCGTTGAAGTAAGCCGGAACAGTGATCACGGCCTTATCAACTTTTTGGCCGAGATAGTCTTCGGCTGACTGCTTCATCTTCTGAAGGATGATCGCCGAGATCTCCGGTGGACTCCACTCTTTGCCGCCGGCTGAGATCCGCACGTCGCCGTTGCCTGAGCCCTGCACTTTGTATGGAACTTGTTTTATCTCTTCTGAAACTTCGTTATAGCGACGTCCCATAAATCGCTTGATTGAATAAACTGTGTTTTCGGGATTAGTTACCGCCTGACGTTTGGCAACCTGACCAACAAGGCGACTCCCGTCTTTAGTAAAAGCCACGACCGACGGCGTGGTGCGGCCACCTTCGGAGTTGGTGATTACGGTCGGCTCGCCGCCTTCCATCACCGCTACGACCGAGTTGGTTGTTCCCAGGTCAATTCCAATAATCTTGCTCATCTTCTTTTAGTCTCCAAAACCATCTTGATTGCACTATGAGGCACTCGCCTTGAACGCACGCTTAATATAATACTTGAGTGCGTTCTTGTCAACTTTTCTTGAGTGCGTTTTATCTCTCGAAACGGCGATCTTCGTTGAGTAGTTTAGAGACGAAGAAGACGTAGTGGGCGCCGGAGAGGACGGCGAGGGCGAAAACCGTGGTGTAGATGGTCGGGAGGTAATAGCCGGTGCCGTGAGGGACGCTGGCGGCGAAAATAATCATCCCAATAGCCACGATCTGGACGAAGGTATTGATTTTGCCGAGGATCGAGGGCCGGAAGCCGCGGAAGCCGGTGACGATGTTAATGGCGGCCGCCCCGACCAGAATAAAGACGTCGCGACTGATGACCGCCACTGTCACCCAAAATGGTACGGGAAGATGCGACGGCAGGGGTTGTGGGAAAACCGACCTCATCGACAAAACTACAAACGCCGTGACCAGCATCAGCTTGTCGGCAATGGGATCCAGGATAGTGCCGAGCTGAGATTTTTGGTTGAAACGGCGTGCTAACAGGCCGTCCAGGCCGTCTGTAACGCCAGCCGAAATAAAGACCGCGAGGGCGAGTACGAAGCGTTGGTAGAAAAGTAGCGAGACGAAGACCGGGATCAAAACCATCCGGAAGACGGTCAGAAGATTAGGAAGGGTAATTATCCGCGAGGACATTCGCGAGCTTGCAACTACTCACTTCGGAGTTCGAGCAAAGAAATCTCAGGAGGGCATCCGTACCTGATGGGTAAAACTACAGTTCCCAAACCACGATTGACGTAAATCTGGGTATTACTAAGGCGTCCGAGGCCTTTCAAAAGGCGTTTGCGTGCTCCGCGTACAGTGCTTCGTTCGCCCCTAATCGCCACCTGGCCGCCGTGTGTGTGTCCACTCAGAACCAGATCGACCGAGGCTCGCGCGGCGCGCCGGAGAATAATGGGATTGTGCGCCAGCAAGAGCTTCATCTCGTCGTCACGGGCGCCTGCCAGGGCGAGCGACAAGTCTTCGAGACCCACCATCGTATCGTCAACACCGGCCAGCCAAATCGAAGCGCCGTTCTTTTCGAAGTGCATGCCTTCGTTTATCAGGACCGTGATCCCCTCGGCGCGGAACAGGTCGGTTATCAACGCGGCGTCGGTCCAGTGGTCATGATTACCCAGCACGGCATACACGCCATACTTTGCCTTCAAATGGCCCAACATCTCCGCGCAGGGCGCCGCATAGTGTCGTTCTTTCGAGATGTAATCGCCGGTAAGCGCGATGATGTCCGGCTGTAACCGGTTGGCAGTGTCGACGGCGCGCTCGATTTGATCGCGGCTTGAATAAGGTCCGTGATGAATGTCGGAAAGCTGAACCACGCGAAAGCCGTCAAAGGCCTTCGGCAGGCGACTCAAGTGGATTCGTTCGTGCTCGATGCTGAGCATGTATGGCTCGGTGAGTGCGGCACGAGCGACATGCGTCAAGCTAAGTG
>JBKPJP010000128.1:0-6738 GCA_046730735.1 Acidobacteriota bacterium
GCCAGAGGATCGGTGAACCGCCCGTGTGCAGCGGGAAGTTTGGATTCGAACCCGAGAGCAAGCCGCTGACATACAGTCCGCTCGGGATGAAGAAGCTCGTTCCGGCGATGCGATCGAGCAACAGCAAAATTCCGCCGCCGAGTAATACCGGAAACGATAACAACGCCAGCACCGCGGTCGTAAACCACGCCCAGCAAGTGAGCGGCATCCGCATCAGCGACATGCCCTTGGTGCGCATATTCAGCAACGTCGTGATGAAGTTCAACGCACCCAGCAGCGAGCCGACGCAGAAGATCGCGATACTGATGACCCAAAGATTCATGCCGGCGCCCTGGCCCGGACCGGCGACCTTGCCGAGGGCGCTCAACGGCGCGTAACCGGTCCATCCGCCGATTGGTCCAACCGTGCCGCTGCCGCCGGCGAATGATGGTCCGAGTCCGGCAAACCATTCGCCGATGCCCTGATTCCCCTCGACTACGATTGCCAGCAGGATGACGATGAAGCCGACAAGGGTCACCCAGAACGACAACATGTTCAGCACTGGAAACGCCATGTCTTCAGCGCCGATCTGGATTGGCAGGAAGTAGTTGCCAAAACCACCCTGCGGCGCAGTGGTGAGCACGAAGAAGACCATGATCGTGCCGTGCATGGTGACGAGTGACAGGTAAAACTCGGGCGTCATCACTCCACCCGGCGCGCCGGTCGGAAACAGTGTCTCCAGAATGGGCCAATGCGTGCCCGGCCAGGACAAGTTAAGTCGCATCAGCAGCGACATAGTCATGCCGACCGCCACCGCCGCCAGCGCCAGCATGATGTACTGGATGCCGATGACCTTGTGGTCCACACTGAAGATGTACTTACGTATGAAGCCCGTCGGTGCCGGGTGCCGGTGCACGCCCTCGTGACTCTCAACTGACATCTGTCGTCTCCTCGTCTAGTGTTATTGATACGTCGGCAATTGATATTGATTCAGCAATTCCTGCATGCGTGCCTGAAACTGCTCCTGCGGCATGGCTTGCAACGACTGAATCTCTTCCTCAGGCAGCACAAGCATGAAGCTTCTCATCTTGAAGTGAAGCTGGCCGCACAGCTCGGCACAGGCAAGCTCATACTTTCCAACCTTGTTGGCGGTGAAGTGGACCTTAATCTCCATGCCCGGAACAAGATCCTGTTTGAAGCGGAGTTGTGGTACCCAGAAATTATGAATGACGTCCTTTGATCGCAGCCGCAGTTCAACCGGACGATTGACCGGGATCGCGAGCGTGCTCGTCACGGGGTCGTCAACCGCACTTGGGTCCGTGTTATCGAGCCCGACGAAGTTCAGGCCGCCGTCGTCGATAAACCTCGGATCGGTGCGACCAAACTTCCCGTCCTTGCCGGCGTAGTGGAAGTTCCATTGAAACTGTTGCGCCACCACTTCGACCGTGTAAGAACCCGGAGGCGCATCGTGCAATCGCAACTGAGCCCAGACGCTCTGGCCCATGAGTCCCAGGGTGATGAAAATGACAGCCGTGATCACCGTCCAAACCACTTCCAGGCGATTGCTGCCATGAGAATAAACGGCACGGTCCGCAGCGCTGCCGGTGTCACGATACTTCCAGACCATCCACCCGAGGCCTATCTGCGCCGCAGTGAAGGCAATACCGACCACGATGATCGTGATTAAGAACTGCCGGTCCAGGGCTGGAGCATGTTCGGAAATCGCGGCTGGAAACCACCATTTTCCGCTGACAAACAACAGCACCGACAGCAGCGTGATAATCCAGATAATAACCGCCAGAACTCGTCCCATCGGTTACATCTCCTTTGGTGTCTGATCTGTGTAATTCGTGTTGGCTTACTAAGTATTCAAAACCATCAAGATAAACAGCAGCGGCAAGTAGAGTACTGATGCCAGCAACAGACGACGTGCGTGTTGCCGTGACATCGAAAATGCCGCTCGCAGACTGCTATAGAGAAAAAGCAGGCCGAGCACAATGGCCCCGACGAAGTAAATTCTTCCTGACATTCCCATCAGCGTTGGCAGCAGGCTCACCGGCAACAACATCAGCGTGTAAGCGACGATCTGTTGCGCGGTCACGCGGCCATCGGGTTCAACTACAGGCAGCATTAGAATGCCGGCGCGGCTGTAGTCTTCGCGATACATCCATGCGATCGCGAGGAAGTGTGGGAATTGCCAGAGAAAGAGAATCGCAAACAGGATCCAGCCTTCGAGACTGATCGATCCGCGCGCCGCGGTCCAACCGATTAGTGGCGGCACCGCGCCCGGAAAAGCGCCGACGAGCGTAGACAAGGTCGTGCGCGTTTTGAGCGGAGTGTACGCGAATAAGTAACCGGCGATGACCGTTAGTCCGAGCAGTGCGCTCAATGGATTCACGAGCACGAGCAGATAAGCTTCAGCGAGGATGGTGATACCGGCGCCGAATGCGAGCGCTTCCCACGGCGCCAGTTTACCTGCCGGCAACGGGCGGTTCGCTGTGCGTCGCATCAGGCCGTCGAGTTCGCGTTCTGCGTATTGATTGAGCGTAGCGATTCCGGAAGACAGGAGTCCGATACCGACGAGGGCACGCAGCATCGCGAGATAGTCGACGTGTCCGATTGAACCGAGTGCAAAGCCGGCAGCGGCAGTGAGCATGATCAGGAACGTGATACGCGGCTTCGTCAGTTCGACATACGCCGCCACTCGCTCCCGGAACGACAGACGCGTCCGCTCGACCACCGCAACCGCCGAACTCCGCAAGTCGATAGCAAACTCTTCCATTAAATAACCTATGATTCCTGTGGTCTTGCCGCCCACGTTGAATGTGCGTCAGCGACCGGCAAAACACGATACGTTCTGAGCGTCAACACGATCGTGCTGACAAATACGAGCGCGCCGCAGGCGACGTGAGCGACCGTGATCCCGACCATCGGATTCAATGGCTGCGGATCTTCCGGTGATTTCAGACGCGTTAGGTAAGCAGCCACGCCGAGAAACAACTGGACCACTAACAACAAAAGTGCGATCGTAGCCGGACGCGTCAAAAACTTTTCACCCTTGTGACGTCGCAGAACAGTCAGACCGGTGCCGCCCAAAGTAAGTGTTACTGCAAGTGCGCCGCCGATGTGAGCCAGTATCAACTCGGTCGGCAGACGCTGATCCCATGTCGCTGAGTGACGCAAAGTGGCGCCGAGAATCAGTTGCAAAAAGATCGTCACGAGCGCCGCAGTACACAGGTACCGCAGCGGCAGACTTCCCTTCTCTTCTTCCAGCCGTCTCGCTTCGATCCAACTCCTGGAAGTGAACACAGCCAGGCTTACCGTGGTACAGAAGAAAAGTTGGGCCAGCGTCGCGTGCGCACTCGAGACCGCCAGAGGCAGCATCAGTTTTACTGTCAAACCACCGAGCAATCCCTGCGCGATCACCGCGAGTAAAGCAAAGACGCCGAGCTTACGTACCCACGATCGCTTTTCTTTCGCAAGAATGTAGATCAAGAGAACGATCGTCAGCATGCCGACTGTGGTTGCGACCATCCGGTGCCCGTGTTCCCAGAAGAGATTACCGACCATCTTCGGGAAAACCTGTCCGTTTGACAGCGGCCAGTCAGAGGTTGCGAGTCCGGCATCATGACTGGTGACCAACGCGCCCGCGATGATCAAGAAAAACGTCGCGCAAGCGACGAGAATAGCGAAACGATTAAGACCCCGGTTCATCACCAATTGCCGGACTCAGTTAACCACGGATGACACAGATACAAACCCGAATTTCTATCCGTGTCATCCGTGGCTAAAATATCTAGTGCTTACCAATCATCGGAAATTCGATTGCCGGCATCATCTGCAACGACGGCGTGGTTGAACTAGTCGCTGCGCCACCACCAAAACTGAAATCAGCCTTGGCCGAGCCACCGCCAGCCACTGTGACCTCCATCGTCTTCTCGGGAGCGCCACCCTCGCGCCATGCAACCACGGTGTACTTGCCTGGCGGAACACCCTTGATCTCATACGAACCATTTTCGCCGCTGACTGAGTACAACGGGTGCTTCAACACGCCGATGTAGGATCTCATCCACGGATGCTGGTTGCACTTAACCGGCACCAGAATCTCGGATCGTGCAAAAGTCTTCTCAATCGGCGGTGCGCCGTTTGGCTGTGACTGGTTCCATTCAGGATTGCTCTTCGGCGTCCAATGAATGTTGTGCTGAGTCGCGTCGCTGTTGGTGATTGAGATCTTTTGATTGACCATGACGCCCATCACGTGTGGTACGTAGTGGCAACCGTTTTGATCGAGCTTGATAGGAGTACTCGGAGTGTCCCAGCTATAGTCGGCGAACTTCTTGCCGCCTTCGACACTGCCTTCCTTCACGTACACAAACACGTTAGCAAGTTTTCCGTCTTTGACTACGGTATCGTCAGTCATCAGGTTGGGGTTCTTCTGACCGCAGACCGGATCGGCCGCCGTGTCAATCTTCTTTGGAGCCGGAGGTGTACCTTCAAACGAGATAACGCCGCTGATGGTACCCGTTGCCCCGGTCCATTTTTCTGAGGCGCCTGCAGTCGTAGAAGCGCCACCAGTCGCATTGGTGTCGTTAGCAGGCTTACTACATGCGTTGCCCAGCGCGAGCAGAGATAGTGCAATCGATAACACAAGCCAGACTCTTGTCTGCTTATTCATGATCAATTCCTCCAAACTAAGATAACTTTCATGTTAACTGTAGCACGCTTACGTCTACAGCATTAAATCCGCAACTAATTTTGAAGTGCCCACGCGGCTTGCCGGCCTAATGCCGCAGCCCTCCCCACCCGAACACGAGCGTGATTTCGCTTTCGCTTCGGCGGGGCGTGATGCTGCGTCGTCGTAGCCGTCGGCAGGGCGGTGGTCGGCGGCGGTCCCGCAGCTAACAATTGACGCTGCTCTTCAGGCGTCATCAGGAACATATAGCGAACAAGCAGTCTTGCGTGGTCGTCCTGGTATGCGGCGACAGTTGCCGGTGGATTCGGCAGATTCACTACCCACCGATCACCTTCGTGCTTGAACAATCCAGTCGGCATTGCCGTACCGGGACTGATCTGCGACGGATCCAGCAACCAGCGGAACGTCCAATCAGGTTTGAGGCGCTCGCTTGCCAGCAGGAAGTTCGGCGCAATCGCCTTCGCATCGCGCGCCGGATCGCCGGTTATGTGACACTTCAAACAAGGCGTTCCCGAAGTGAACATCTGCCGTGCAGTAATCCTTTCCTGGTCAGTCAACGGCGGCATCAGCTCCTTTATATATGGGTCCTGTTGTCCGGACATGGCCATAAAGAAGCGCACCAGGATCTGCAATTCGTTTGGCGAGAAGTTGAACGTCGGCATGCGGAACTGTAGATACGGTCGCACGCCGTTGCGGTCCAATCCGGGCTGCGGCAGCAACTTCGCCGTTTGATTGTTTGGTGCTGGACTCGCGCCGGGTGATGCGGATGGCTGTGGACTCGGCGACGGTAACGCGGCAATCTGCTGCTTCTGCTCCGGCGATTTCTCACCACTGAGCGACGGATCGTGCAGGAACCTCAACAGCCATGCCGGATCTACACGCGCTCCTTCACTCGTCAAGCGCGGCGGCAGCAGATCCTTGCCTTCCGGTGTCTGGTAGAACGCAAGGTCCATCACCACCGAACGCTGTCCGACCTGAAGCTGGTGACAACCCATACAGTTGTACTTCTTGATCACCCACCAGCCGTTTTGAATGTCCTGCCGGCGCTGGTCCTGCGGGTTGTAGAAGAGTGTGCCCGGAACGTTCGCGCCTTCAGTGCCGACGCTGCCCATCAGGAACGTCGTCAACGCAACGCGCCATTCCGGAGTCAGGTAAGGCTGCGGCATGCGCAGTCGATCTTTCGGATCTTTCTCTTTGCCTTCGTCATAGATCGACGGCTGCGTGATCTTGTGTTCAAAGAATCCCTTGTGGTTGTACCAGGGCTTCTCTTCTTTTTGTTCCGGCCGCAGTTTCAGCGGATCGATACCTTCCTCCGCGTGTTTGGTTTGGAGTGCGAAGTCGAGACGCTCGATCGGAGTGGCGCCTTCGACAGTCAACTCTTTACCAATGCGCTGTTCGTCTTCAAAGCCTTTGATCTCATGACAACCTGCGCAGCCGTACTGCTTGATTAGCTGCCGGCCTTTTTCTTTAAGGTTAGTGTCGTCCATGAACGCCGCTGACTCATAACTCGGCGGCGAAGAGAGCGAGAAAAGATAAGTGGCGATGTCACGCGCGTCGGATTCGGAAAGGCGGAAGTTTGGCATCACCGTCATGTTTTGCACCTGCAACTCCGCGCCATCGTTCGGGCAGCGCGAATGCAGTTCGGTGTCGAAAACAAACGGCAGGTTTTTCTTTGCGTAATCGTCCGCGGTCAGGTCGCGTTTTTCTTTTGGACAGTAAGGCGCGACACGTTCACGCGGGTTGTGAATCCAGCGGACGATGTAATCGAAGTTTGCTTTTTCGCCGACACGCTGCAGGTTGGCGGCAAAGTGGCCCCCCATCCTGTTGTCGCCTTCCCCGATTGAGTGACAGGCGAGACAACCGCGACCTTCGAAAAGTTCCTTACCGTGTTGTGCGTTGCCCTGACCTTGTTGCGGCAGTTTTGAATCGAAACTCTCCTGCCACAGGTAAGCAGCGATTGCCTTGATCTGATCTTCACCATCCTTGTCGCGCATGTTCGCGCCGGGTGTGCCCTCCGGCATCGTGCCGAAGCGCCAGAAGACGGGCATCTTCGTGTCAGGTCGAAA
>JBKPJP010000129.1:0-5009 GCA_046730735.1 Acidobacteriota bacterium
GCTGAGGGACCAATCCGCGTTGAAGTTTGTGGTTATCGGCGATGGTTCGTTGCGACAAACGCTGGAGCAGCAGGCCCGGTCACTCGGGCTCGAAAACCAAGTAATCTTTGCGGGCGGGCGGAAGGATCCGGAGTATTTTTATCCCGCACTCGACATCGTTGCGCTAACGTCGCTGAACGAAGGCACGCCGTTAACGCTGATCGAAGCGATGGCGAACGCGCGACCCGTGGTCGCGACGAGTGTCGGTGGAGTTGTCGATCTGCTGGGCGATGTGGTTGAAGATGGACCATATCAGGTTTGCCGGCGTGGTATCGCAGTGCCGGCTGATGACGAAGAAGCGTTCGTTACGGCGTTGAGCCGCATCATTCGCGATCGATCTCTGCGGCAGGAACTCGGTGATGCCGGCCTCGAGTTTGTAGAAGTAAACTATTCCAAAGAACGTTTGTTTGAAGACATCAAAGACTTGTACGCCGAATTACGACACAAAGAGGCACAAGAGGCGGAGATGCTTCCCGCTGCTCGCGCTTCTTTGCGGCGACACTGATTAAGGAGCTTAACGGTTGCGAGTACTCATCACGGGCGGTGCAGGTTTCATCGGATCACATTTAAGCGACGCTTACATTCAACGCGGCGACGAAGTTTACGTTATCGACGATCTCTCGACCGGCACGATCGAGAATATTCAACATCTCAAAGGCCACCCGCGTTTTCATTACACGATTGAGACGGTTCACAACACTCCGGTGACCGCGGAGCTGATCGATCAATGCGACGTGATCTTTCACCTCGCAGCCGCCGTCGGTGTGAAGCTGATCGTTGAGAGCCCGGTGCGAACTATCGAAACGAATGTGCGCGGCACGGAAGTGGTCCTCGCACTCGCGAACAAGAAGAAGAAGAAAGTTCTGATTGCCTCGACTTCCGAAGTCTATGGTCTCAGCAGTGACGTGCCTTTTCGTGAAGACGGTAATCTCGTGATGGGCGCGACGACGAAGGGTCGCTGGAGTTATGCCTGCTCGAAAGCGATCGATGAATTTCTCGCGCTCGCTTACTGGCGCGAAAAGAAGCTGCCTACGATCGTCGTGCGACTCTTCAATACGGTTGGACCACGACAGACCGGCCAATACGGCATGGTGATTCCGACGTTTGTGAAGCAGGCGCTTGCCGGTCGTCCGATCACGGTTTACGGCGACGGCAAACAGAGTCGTTGTTTTGGCTACGTCGGCGACGTGGTCGGCGCGCTCGTTAAACTGATGGAGCACGGCGACGCGGTGGGACAGGTCTTCAACATCGGTTCAAACGTCGAGATCTCGATCCTCGAACTCGCCGGACGAGTGAAAGAGATCACTCAGTCCAACTCCGAGATCGTGTTTGTGCCTTACGACGAGGCTTACGAGGAAGGTTTCGAAGACATGCCCCGGCGCGTGCCCGACATCGCGAAGGTCAGCGAACTGGTTGGTTTCCGTCCGGAGATGAGCCTCGACGGTATTCTCGACCGAGTCGTCGAATATCAGAGACAAAAAAGATAGCTACAAAAGGGCACATTTTGTGCTTTTTGCGCCTTTTTGTGGCATAGTTTTCCCGCTCATGCCTTTTAGTCCGCGTACTCTTCTGGCTGTTGCCGCGTCCTTTTGTTTAGCGCTGATACTGACGCCGCTGGTGCGTGCCGTTGCCCGTCGCTTCGGTTTTGTGGCGGTGCCGAAGACCGATCGCTGGCACAAGAAACCAACCGCGATGCTGGGCGGCGTGGCGATCTTCCTTTCAGTCGTCATAATCGGCTCCTTCTTCTCACTACAGATCACTTACGGCAAACAGATTCTCCTGGCCAGCACGTTTCTTTTTCTGGTCGGTCTCGTAGACGATCTGATTCACGTCAAGCCCTATCAAAAACTGATCGGACAAATTCTCGGCGCTGCGTACGTCGTTTACTACGGACTGACACTGCCGTGGACTGGTTCAAAACTTCTCAACATGGCGCTCGCCATCTTCTGGCTGATCGGCATCACCAACGCGATCAACCTGCTCGACAACATGGACGGGCTTGCCTCCGGGATCGCCATCATCGCCGCCGGATTTCTGGCGCTCAGCTTTGTGAACACCGGCCAGTTCACCGAAGCGTTGATCATGCTCATCTTCGCGGCCGGACTCCTCGGATTCCTGGTTTACAACTCGAACCCCGCATCGATCTTCATGGGCGACTGCGGCTCGATGTTTGTCGGGTTCTTTGTGGCCAGTTCCGCTTTGATTAACCTCAGCGGCGGCCGCTCGCGCAGTCTCGTGCCCGTGCTGGCGGTACCGATACTCATTCTCTTCATTCCCATCTTCGATACGACTTTCGTCACGGTGCTGCGCAAACTGTCCGGACGCGCAGCGTCGCAGGGCGGCAGAGATCACACGTCGCATCGACTGGTCGCCCTCGGATTGTCGGAACGCCGTGCAGTGCTGATGCTCTACGGTTTTGCGGCGCTTTCGGGCGTGCTCGCGATTCTCGTGCAACGTACGCGCCTCGACGTGAGTCTTGCGGCGATCGCCGGCTTCACGATCGTGCTCACACTCATCGGCGTGTATCTCGCCGGAGTGAAGGTCTACGATCAGAGCGACGAGGCGATGGCGCTCAAAGACAAGCCGCTTTACGCCTTTCTCGTTGACCTCTCTTACAAACGCCGCATCTTCGAAGTGTTGCTGGACGTGGTGCTCGTGATCCTGTCTTACTGGGCTGCGTACGCGATCAACTTTCCTCCGGCGAGCCCGGCCTGGAACCTTTTCATTCGCACGTTGCCGGTGCTCGTGTTTGTGAAGATGGCGGTGTTTCTGGTGATGGGCGTGTATCGCGGGCTCTGGCGCTACACGAGCATGAGCGACCTGATCGTGTTTGGAAAAGCAGTGATACTGAGCTCGGTCGGCAGCGTGTTGTTGCTCCTGTTTCTGTTTCGTTTCGAAGGTTATTCGCGCAAGGTATTTGTAATCGATGCGGTGTTGATGTTTCTGTTTCTGGCGTGCAGCCGCATGGCGTTCAGGCTGTTCAGGCAACTACTGCCAACGGGTAGTAAGCAGGAAGGACGACGCGTGTTGATTTATGGAGCGGGCGACGCCGGTGAACTGCTGTTGAGAGAGTTGCGCAACAACCGCGAGTTGCACCTGGCTCCGATCGGATTTTTGGATGACGATCCCGCGAAGAGTGGAAAAGTGATTCACGGGCTGCGCGTGTTTGGAGCGAATGGAGATCTGGGCACGGTTTGTTCGCAGCATGAAGTTGATGAAGTAGTGATTTCGAGTATGAAGATGACGGAGGAACGAATTCAGGAAGTGTTGCGCACGTGCACCGAAAGACAGATCGCGGTGAAACGCATGCGCATCACGATGGAAGACCTGACGGTGCCGGATCAGAGATACTACTCACTCACAAAATAAATGCCACAGGAAGTAATTCACGTAAGTGTTCGCAATCCACTGCTCAGGATCGTCCTGATCCTGATGCTGTTACTGGCCGGAGTGTGGTCTTACTTCGCGATTCGCTGGTACATGGGAAACACGCTGGCCGAGTATTCCAATCCCGCCGATAACAGTGTGAACGTGCCGCACATGGCGGCGTCGATGGCGCCGAACGATCCTTTGACACACTGGCGGATTGCTCAGGTGTCACAGAAGATCCTGCCGTTGGACCAGCAGGGTCCGGCCATCGCCGAATACGAAAAGGCTGTCAGTCTCTCGCCTTACGACTATCGTTTCTGGATGTCGCTGGGCACGGCGCAGGAACAGGCAGGTAACTCCGCCCAGGCCGAGCAGGCACTGAGACGCGCCGTTGCGCTCGCGCCCGCTTATGCGTATCCACACTGGTATCTCGGCAACCTGCTACTCAGAAACGGTCGTTACGACGAAGCATTTGCGGAACTTCGTCTCGCCAGTGAAGCGAATTCCGAACTGCAGTCACAACAGTTCAATTTTATCTGGGCCATTTATAGCAACGATCCGCAAGGATTGAAGAAGTCAGTTGGACCAAGCCCGGCCGCGCAGGCCTTGTTTGCGCTTTACCTGCTGCGGCAGCAGCATTTCGAAGAAGGTCTAGGGTTGTGGAAGGGCCTGAGCGTCGAAGAGAAAAAGGCAAATCGAGAGACTGCGCAGTCGATCGTCACCACGCTGAACTCCCAACACCGCTATCACGACGGCGTGCAGGTTTGGAATGAAGTTAATCCGGAGAAGTATCGCGTGGAGGTCGGTCGTATTTTCGATGCGGGTTTTGAAGAGCCTCTGACTTACGGCGCCGAGGCCGTGTTTGGCTGGCAAGTTAAGAGTGCCTCAAACGTCAGCATCGGGATCGATCCGGACAAGGGCCACAGCGGCGCGCGCAGTTTACGTTTTATCTTTCAGGTGCGCGGCAACGTTGATGTCATTAGCGCCGAGCAACTCGTTCCGGTCGCGCCGCGAAGCGAGTACGATTTCGAATGTTACCTGAGCACTGAGAAACTCGAATCGGGAAGCGCGCCGCTGATTCAAATTATCGATGCGACCAGCGGCGCGGAGCTCGCCTCTTCTGAGATGGCGCGCGGTGGAACAAACGAGTGGAAACGGATCAATCTCTCTTTCAAAACCGGCGACAAGACGGAAGCAGTGAATCTCAAGATCGTGCGCGTCTCGTGCGCCACTGAAGAAACGCCGGTGTGTCCGATATTTGGTTCGGTTTGGTATGACGACTTCAGTTTCAAACGCAGAAACTAGCGTAATGGTGGCCGAGAGCGCGCAGCCGCCGGTACAGGCGAGTGCTCCGCAGCGAAGCGTTTATCGCATCCGGCACACGCTGCCCAGCCGGTTTGTTTTTCTCGTGATCTGCGTGGCGATCGTACTTTCGGCCCTCGCTTACGGAACCGTTCACTACTGGGCGCTGAGTCTTTTCAATATCGGTGGGTTCACGATCCTGCTGCTTTGGGTTTTGGATGCGTGGAGTCTCGGAAACTTGCGCGTCAGCCGCAACCTTTTGCAACTGCCATTGCTCGGCGTGCTCGTGCTTGGGTCTG
>JBKPJP010000130.1:0-5123 GCA_046730735.1 Acidobacteriota bacterium
CTGCAAACGCACCGGCGTCTTCCATCGCTTTCGCGTCGTCAATCAACTGTTGCGCTGCCTTGGCTGTTTTACCCTGCACTCTGTAGGCGCCGAGTTGATTAATTGACTGTGGCGTCAGGCCGATATGGCCCATCACGCTGATCTCTTCGTCGACCAGCCGTTTCACGAGGTGAACGCGTTTATGTCCGCCTTCGAGTTTGATTGCTTCTGCGCCGCCTTCCTTCACGAGGCGTAACGCGTTTTTGACGGCATCGTCGTCGCCGGTGTGAAAAGATCCGTAAGGCATGTCGGCGACCAGCAACGCGCGTTGCACGGCTCGGCGCACCGCTTTCAAGTGGATCAGTATGTCCTCCAGCGTCACGGGCACGGTATTGCCGTAACCCAGAACGACATTGCCGAGACTATCGCCGACGAGAATCACGTCGATGCCTGCTTCATCAACGATGCGCGCAGTTGGATAGTCGTACGCGGTGAGACAAACAAGGCGTTCGCCACGTTGTTTACTTAACCGCAAAGACGGTGCACTGACCTTTTCGGGCCTCTCAGGCTTCAAATACGGCATGTTCAGTTACCTTTACACCACGAGATGTGGACAAGTGAATTGCCAGTGAAACGGAAACTCTGGAGATGTCGAGGACGTGATAACAAGTGCGGGCATTATAGTATCCACAGATTACACAGATCAATGCGCGGAATCTGTGGGTTTGCCCGGTTTCCAGCGAATAACCTCAGAGCGGTCTTTTATGTGAGATAACAATTCGCTGATTGATTCCCCAAGTACCGGGTGGATGAGGTTTGGCACGAGTTCATTAAGCGGCACTAAGACGAAACGACGCGCGGCCAGTCGCGGATGAGGAACACTGAGGAACTCCGTCTCGATTTGTTGGTCCCTGAAGATGAGCAGGTCGAGATCGATTGTACGCGGACCCATGCGAACGTCGCGCGTGCGGCCGAGTGCATACTCGATCCGTAACAGGCGCGCGAGTGTTTGCTCGGGCGAGGGAAGCGTCGAGCCACGCAGTTCCGCCACCATGTTCAGGAACGCAGGCTGTTGTTCGTATTCAACCGGTTCGGTTTCGTAAATACTCGAGAGTCGAATAACATCCAGACCGGCGTCGAGCATGCCGCGAACTGCGAGCAACAAGTGCCCGGCACGGTCGCCGAGGTTGGAACCAAGTCCGACGTAAGCGTTCTGGATCATCAATGATGTCTCAACTAAGCACCTTAATCTGGCTTAAGTGGCGACTATTGCGCAACTCTTTGCGCTCGTCCAGGGCGATTGCAAACAGAGTGGCGTCGATCCTTGGAATGGCGATCGCGCTCGCGTTTGCCGTCATGCTGGCGTTGGTGTTGGGCTTTGTCGCGTACACGCTCACTGAGCCTGAAGGACTGGGCAGTGCGCTTCATCGCACAGCAACGCACGATCTTCCCCAGAGTCTCTCGACGGAGTTTATCTTCTTTTCCATTTTTGGTGTCGTGTACCTGATGTGGGCCACTGTGCCGTTGAGTCTCGGCGGTGGCAAGCAGTTTGAAGCCGGCAAGTTGCTGATGTATCCGATCACTCTGCGCAAGCTGTTCGTCGTTGATTTTATCAGCGAGTTTACGACGTTACATTCCGTGTTCCTCGTGCCTGCCGTACTGGCGCTGTGCATCGGAGCGGGACTTGGGTCGGGCAAACTCTGGATGACGGAAATCGTTGCGATACCTGCCGTATTAGTCGGAATAGGATTATCGAAATGGCTTTCGACAATCATCGGATCACTACTGCGACACAAGCGCGCGCGCGGTGAAACTCTGGTCGCGATGCTCGGTGTGATCTTCGGACTCGGCACTGCGGTAGCAGGACAGGTAGTGCCGCTTCTGTTCAAGCACGCCGAATCGCTTCGGTCGCTCCGATGGACTCCGCCCGGAGCCGCAGCGTTCTTGTTGGTAGGCAATGCAGCCACTGACAGTGTTGCTTACGTCGCGGCATTTCTCACGTTGAGTGCGTACGCCATCGCATTGATCGTTGCGACGTACTGGATCGTCCGTCGCTCGGCGCTTGGAATAGAAGGACGCAGGAAACAGAAAGTGGTCGTTGAGAGCGGTGACACCGCCGTTTATTCGGGTTGGCAGTTGCCTTTCCTGTCGTCCGATCTGTCAGCGATGATCGAGAAAGAACTTCGATATCTCATGCGTAACGCGCAGGTGAGAATGATGGCGTTGATGCCGTTACTCGTGATCTTCATTCGCCTGATCAACTCGCAAAGGTTCGGCACGACGAGACGTGGAATGTCGAATAGTTTTCTGGCGTACGGTTCGGGTTTGTTACTACTCGGCGGCGTGCTCTACGTGTTTCTCATACTCGCCGGATTGTCGTGCAATCTGTTTGCGTTTGAACAGGGCGGAATGCGCACGCTCATTCTTTCGCCGATTGACCGGCGCAAGATTCTGCTCGGCAAAAACATTGTCCTTACTTTTCTCGCGCTTGTGTTCGTTACGGTGCTCTTGATTCTCAACACGATTATCTTTCGGGATATCACGATTGGCAGCCTGCTGTTTCTGGCGTTGAGTTTCGTTATCTTCGCGGCGCTGAGTTCGATTGTCGGTAACTGGCTTTCGATTCGCTTTCCGAAACGGATGCGATACGGAAAGCGTTTGAATGTGTCGGGAGTAGGTGGGTTGTTTCTGATTCCGTTGATAGTGTTGCTTATAACGCCGCCGGTAGTGGCGACACTCGTCGGTTACCTCACGCAAAGTCTTCTCAACGAGTACCTCCTGCTCACACTCTTCGCTTTAGTTTCGGTGGGTCTTTACTCAGTCATGATCAACTTTCACGGACGTTTACTAGCCAGGCGCGAGATCGACATCCTCGAAGCGGTCCGAGAACCTTCCGACGAATAAGCCACTCTGGTTCTCTGCGTATCTCTGCGGCCCTCTGCGTTTGAATAGACTTTAACGCAGAGAACCGCAGAGGACCGCAGAGGGCCGCAGAGATATGCAGAGAACCGCAGAGATACGCAGAGAACCGCAGAGACGTGTTACACTACGCATCCGGTACTTTGAATCCAGTGATGCTCCGCGGCATCCGGGCGGGTTTTGAGCCCCGTCAATACACAAATGGCTCGCAGAAGATTTCGCAGCAACCAGCGACACGAACCAACCACGGAGCGTTCCTTTCAGGAATACATCCTTTCCACTTCAGCTCCGCAAACTTCCCGCACTGAACTACTACGCTTGATCCGAGGCGGTGAAGACACTTTTCTCGAACTCAAAGTAAAACTCTCCAACACCGAGAAGATCGCACAGGAAATCGTAGCCCTCGCAAACACGGGTGGCGGCGTGATCGTCTTCGGGGTCAACGATCAGTTGAGAGTCGAAGGCGTCGACGATCCGGAACGAGTCCAGGACGATCTGGTGCGAATTTGTCGCGAGGAGGTCCAACCTCCGCTCGTGCCCTTTATCGATCGCATTGCGCTCGACAACGGACGTCGCATCGTGGCGCTTGATATCGAGAGCAAACGGCGCCCGTATCGCACGCGTGACGGTCGCTTTTACCTGCGCATCGGGGCGGAAAAGCGCGAGGCGTTGCGTGAAGAGATCTCGTCATTACTGGATGAGGCACGTCCGATCCGTTACGAAGATGTGCCCGCGTTGGGCGCAAAGATTGTCGACGTAGACGAGGCGCATCTGTGGAGTTACCTGCGTGAGTTTGAAGGCGGCGCGTTTGAAGAGGCGACTGTAGTTGGTTATCCGACTGCGGACGTGCTCGAGCGCGATCTGTTGTTGGCGACGAACAATGGCCTCGAGATCGTGCCGACTGTCGCGGGCTTGTTGTTGTTTGGTCGAGACGATCGGGTGACGGAGTTACTGCCGCGCGCGGCGGTTACGGCGACGAGGTTTTCGGGTGATTCACTACAGTCGCAGATTGTTGAGCGCGTGAAGTTATCGGGTAACTTGTCATCAATTTACGAAGGGCTCACGCGCTTTATTCATCGGTATTGTGATCTTTCTGAAGTGCGCCCGCGCGGTGTTGCGGAAGATTCGCCAGTGCCGGCACGTTCGAGTTATCACCGCGGCGTCGTGGCTGAAGCGATTACAAACATGCTTGCACACAGAGATCTCGCGTTACGAGACTTGCCGAGCCGATTGCACGTTTTCGATCACTCGCTGGAGTTTGTGAATTCGCGACGCAGCGTCGGGTTCTCGCCGGTAGCGCAGAAAGCAATTCGTTACGGCATGCCGGAACGTTTGAATCCGCGACTCGCGGCAGTCCTGACCAACGCGGCGTATGGATTGAAACTATCTTTGCAGGGATTACCGTCGTTATTACGTGAATCGAGACGATACTCCGGTCGCAAAGCGGAGATCGTCTCGTTTAATGATGAGTTTCGGTTGAGACTTTACGGAGTTTAAAGCCGCGGCTTTTATTTCTGAGACTTCTCGCTGCCGGCCGGCTTGGGTGAATTGTAGAACTGCCGCGCCTGGACCACGTACTCTTTATCGTCAAACGTCCCGTCGCCATCAACGTCAACTTTGACCTGCAACTTGTGCTGCTTGCCGTCGCGGACGTCGCCGGGATTGAACGCGAGGCTGTACTGACTACGCAGCAGCGCGTTGATACTTTGCAAGACCTTCGGCAACTCGCCTTCAAACGTCACCGGAAAATACGCGCCGCCTGTTTCCTTCGCGAACGTTTGCAGCGTGTTGTCGGCCTGCAACCAGCTCATGCGACCAGGCATTCCCAACAAACTGTCAGTAGCCGGTAGCTGATCGCCGTACATCTTCTTGAACATGTTGGCCGTGCCGATGATGTAAACCGGCACGCCGGAGTTCTGAAGCACCTTGCGTGCGTCGCCGTAGTTGATCTTGCTGAACGTGTCGATGCCCGATGCGACGAGGATGATTGCACGGCGCCGTCCCTGAACTGACGTCAAACCCGAGTAATCGGATTTCTCCGACTTCGAATCTTCCAACACGACTGAGTCGGCACGTCCGCCAACCAGCACAAACTTCAACGCGTCAAAAAGATTTGTTTCACGAAAAGCGGGATTGTTCCGCAGCAACAGACTAATCACCTGCTGAAGACGGCTCGGATCTGTCTCTTATACACATCTGACGCTGCCGACGACTGCGAGCCAGTG
>JBKPJP010000131.1:0-5109 GCA_046730735.1 Acidobacteriota bacterium
GAACTCAAAACTTTGCTGCCGTGATGCGCCGCCCAAAGCAACGGCAACATCGCAACCGACACGCCCGAGTCCATCGCGCGCAGGATCAAGAAACTGTCGGACGAGTTGGACAGCGTGAACAACGCCAGCACCAGCAGGAACCGTTTGAAGTTACTGTCAAACCCGCGCAACGACAACCTGGTTACTTGCGACGCCGGCACGGCGTGCACGGGCGACTCGCGCATGAAAAAGATTGCCACCATCACCGCGATAAACGCGGGTACCGAAGCCGCCAGAAATATTTTGGAAAACTCGCTCGTCGTCGGCGACGAGGCCTTAGCGACAAAAATGAGCACCAGCACGTAGCCGATGAGTGGACCAATAACCGCGCCGCCGTGGTCCATCGCACGATGAAAACCAAAAGCGAGCCCGCGTTGTTCGACGCTCACCGTGTCGGCGATCATCGCGTCGCGCGGCGCCGTTCTGATGCCTTTGCCGACTCGATCCGTGAGCCGAATTGCGAGCACCTGGCTCCACGAGTGTGCAAAGGCGAGCAGCGGTCTGGCGATCGAAGCCAGCGAATAGCCGGCAACGACCAGCAACTTTCGTTTTGCCAGCCGATCGCTGAGATAGCCCGCGAATAGTTTCAGTAAACTCGAGATCGATTCGGCGAGTCCCTCGATAGTTCCGATGACTCGCGCTGAAGCGCCTAAACTACCGGCGAGAAAAACAGGCAGCAGCGGATAGATGATCTCGCTGGAAGCATCGTTGAGCAGGCTCACTAGCCCGATCGCAACCACATTTCGTGGCAATCCGCGATACCGCCGCCACAGACCGTTAATGTGGCTATGATTTGCAGTAACTGGCTCTGACAATGGTCTTGATGTTTCCGCGGACGTGGAAGTCGCCTTCGATATCGACGCGCAGAGGATCGCAGGCGGCGACGAAGTCTTCCAGGATGATGTTGATGACGTGTTCGTGAAAGATCTTTACGTTCCGGAACGAGTTTATGTAGAGCTTCAAACTCTTCAACTCGATGCAACGTTCGTTCGGGACGTATTCGATGCGGATGGTGGCGAAGTCGGGAAAATCAGAGAACGGACAAATCGCGGTAAACTCCGTGATCTCGAAATTGATCTTGATCTCACTGCCGGGAAACTCGTACGCGAACGTTTCGAGCGGAAACAAGTTCATCTCCGCGCGTGGCGTCGATTGAATATCCATGAACCGATATTAATGAAAATTCAGCCACGGATCTACACTGCTAATAAGCTGGCTCGGCTTTACGACCTCCGGAGTCGAAAAACTTGATCAAGATCAGGCCGGCGAGAAAGCCGCCGATGTGGGCCGCATAAGCGACGCCGCCTTGCTGCGAGCCGCCGCCCAGCATCCCCAGTCCGCTAATCAACTGAAACGCGAACCAGATTCCGATCGCAACGTAAGCAGGAACCTGCGTGAGGAAACGGAAGAGAATCACTGTCACGCGCCGTTTTGGATGCAATAGCAGATAACCGCCCAACACTCCCGAGATCGCGCCCGACGCACCAAGACTCGGCACCAGCATGCTGCTTTGCTGCGACGCGAAAACACCGGTCGCAAACACATGGGCCAACGAAGCAATCACGCCGCACAACAGGTAGAACACAAGGTATTTCACATGGCCCAGACGATCTTCGATATTGTCGCCAAAGATCCAGAGAAAGAGCATGTTGCCGGCGATGTGCGCTATGCCGCCGTGCATGAACATCGAAGTGAAGAGCGTGAAGTAAACCGAACCCGGCGTTGGACCAAGGCCCGGAATCGTAACGGTCTGGCCCATGTACTCGACTGTCCGCGCCGGGGTAACTATGTCGTGACCCTGCAGGATCTCCGCGGGGACTGTCGAGAACGAGTAAGTAAACTGGTCATTACTTCCGAGTTGTTGCAGTACAACAAAGACAAAAATGTTGAGCGCAATAATCGCGTAGTTAATCACTGGCGTGATTGTGCGATCGCTATTGTCGTCATACAGCGGAAATACCATGGTCTATACCTCGTGCCGGAAAATGAAGGATTTTAACGCGTGCCGTATGTATAGATTGTCGCGTGGCTGTTACTAAAGCGTTCTCTGCGTTCTCTGCGTACCTTTGCGATCTCTGCGTTGAAAGGCGCCTCTTAACACAGAGATCGCAGAGATTACGCAGAGGGCCGCAGAGAGAACCTAATCCGTGTGCGCGAGCGCGGGCTCGTGCGGCTTCAATAATTCGTAGCCTTCCGAGCGCGCGACGTAAGTTGCCGCCGTGATGTCGCCGGTCACGTTGAGCGTCGTGCGGCACATGTCCAGAATACGATCCACACCGAGAATGATCGCGATCAAAGCGGGATTCACGCCGATCGTCACGAGAACGCCGATGATGAACGGAATCGACCCCGAAGGCACGCCCGCGGTGCCGATGCCGCCGAGTATCGCCAGATAGACCACCATCAACTGCTGGCCCAGCGATAGATCCACGCCCGCGAGTTGGGCCAGGAACAACACCGTCACACCTTCGTAAAGCGCAGTGCCATTCTGATTCGCAGTGGCGCCGACAGTCAGCACGAAACTATTAATCTCCTGCGGCACGCCGAGGTTCTGTTCCGACACTCGCAGCGCCGTCGGCAATGTCGCGTTTGACGACGACGTCGAGAACGCGGTCAGGATCACGGTCTTTATGCGCCGGAAAAACTCGAGCGGCGAGATGCGCGACAGGAAATAGATTGAGAGCGAGTAAACGCCAAACATGTGCAGCGACAGGCCGAGCAGCACGGTCAACACAAACCACGCGAGCGCCTGTAACAGATCCAAACCAAAGCGCGCCGTGTTGTTGAAAAGCAGACACGCGACCGCGTAAGGAGCGACCTTCATGATCATCTCGATGATCTTGGCCGTGATCTCGTAGATGCCCTGGAGAACTTGCAGCAACGGTTCAGTCACTGCCGCGGGCAGCAGCGTGATGGCAACGCCGACGATGAGCGCGAAGAACATCAGGTGCAGCATGTTCGGGTCTTCTTTCCCCGAAATCGCGAAGAACGGATTCTTCGGAACGATCGTCTCGACAACTGCCATCAACGGCTTTGGAGTTGCACTACTCGCCTGTTTCGCGGCTTCGACAGTTTTCGTCGCGTCGTTGGCGTAGCGCTGCTGCAACGCCAAACTCGTATTCGGATCGATTCGCTTTCCTGGTTTGATCGTGTTTGCGAGGGTGAGACCAATCACGACCGAGATCGCGGAGATCACCAGGCAATAACCAAACGACTTCAGACCAACGCGCCCGAGCTTGCGGATGTCGCCGATGCCTGCCACGCCGACTACGAGCGATGAAAATACGAGCGGCACGACAATCATCAGCAACAGGCGTAGAAAAAGTTGGCCCACGGGCTGGGTGATGTTGTCGACCACCCAAACCACAGTGGGATGATCGCCACCTAGAGCGCGATTGACCGCGACACCCGCGATCACGCCGACCGCCAGCCCGATGAGAATCTTCGTGTGCAGCGCGATGCCCTTCGGCTTATCGGGTGTCTTTGCGTCGAGATCGGTTGCTATCTCGCGTTCGAACGCATCGCGCGCGACACGTTTCGGATTGTCGTTTTCTTCAGGCATGTGTTTGAGTTAGCGACCCCAACGCAGTTTGTCGCGCAGCACGTCGAAATAGTTTCGATTCATTGGCTGGATGAGATTGAAAGTCGTGCGACTCTTGCGAATCGCGACGCGATCCTCGACTTTCAGCGGAAACCCGACTTGCCCATCCAGCGTCAATGCTACTTCTTCGTTGTCAGTCTTTAACAGCAGTTCGATCTCGGCATCGTCAGGAACGACGATTGGGCGATTGGAAAGTGTGAACGGGCAGATCGGCGTTATGACCACTGCGTTCATCGAAGGAAAGATTACCGGGCCACCCGCGGAAAGGTTGTACGCGGTTGAGCCTGTCGGCGTCGAGACGATTAGACCATCGGCGCGAAACGAGTTGACAAACTGCCGGTTCAGATAAGCGTCAATCTCGATGATTCGCGCGAGTGCCGACTTGTTGATTACGACGTCGTTGAGCACACGAGTTGATTGTAGCGGCGCATCGCCACGCTTTAGCTCTACTGCAAGCATCACGCGTCGATCGAGACGATAGTTTCCTGACAGGATCGACTCGAGCGCCGTGTAGAGTTCTTCAATGCGAAACTCAGCGAGATAACCGAGCCCGCCGTAGTTGACGCCGAGAACAGGCACTTCCTGATCGCCGACCATGCGCGCGGTGGCGATCATCGTCCCATCGCCGCCGAGAACAAGCATCAGATCCACATCGGCGGGGCTTTCAAACTGGTCCACGCCGCAGCCCGTCTGGTGCTCGATGCGTTCGCGTTCGATCTCCGGCCCACCGGCGAGTGTGATGTTCCGCTCCGCGAGCCACACCACCAGTTCGCAGATGGTCTTCAGGGCTTCAGGTTGATGCGGTTTAAGGACTATCCCTATCCGCTTGATTGATGACATTGGTCTGAAGTGGGCAGCCGGATGATAAGACAGTCTCACGCAAAGGCGCAAAGCCGCAAAGAAAGGCTTCAAAGATCATCTTTGCGTCTTTGCGCCTTTGCGTGAAACCCAGATCTCACAACTTATAAAACGCCAGATACTCTATATTCCCATCAGCGCCCGTGATCGGCGACTCCATCACCTTCATCACCTTCAGTCCAACCTCACGCGCTGACTCATTGACTTCCTCTATAACCCGCAAGCGCTACTCCGGGTCGCGCACGATCCCGCCGCCACCAACCTCCCCGCGCCCAACCTCAAATTGCGGCTTGATCAGCGTAATGATTGCTCCTCCGGGAACTATCAACGGCACGATCGCCGGCAACACTTTCGTTGCCGAGATAAACGAAACGTCCATCACCGCAAGATCAAACTGCTGCTGCGGAAAATCCTCAGGCTGCAAGTAACGCGCATTGACACCTTCTCTAACCTCAACACGCGGATCCTTACGCAGTCGCCAGTCAATCTGATTGTGACCCACATCGATGGCCGTAACCGCTCGCGCCCCATGCTGCAAAAGACAATCAGTAAATCCTCCTGTCGAAGCACCGACGTCGAGACAATTAAGTCCTGCCACATCGATCTGAAAC
>JBKPJP010000132.1:0-13199 GCA_046730735.1 Acidobacteriota bacterium
TCTTCGACTACGACAACGACGGCGATCCGGATCTGATTCTCGCGAATGGCCACCCCGACGACATGGTCGAGGTCCAATCGCTGAAAGTTAAATACAGGGAACCGCTCTTGATGTTTGAGAACGTCAACGGCTCGTTCAAAAACGTCAGCCCGACTTCAGGCGCGGCCTTCACTAAAGACTGGCCGGCGCGTGGCTTGTCGGTTGGCGATTACGACAATGACGGCGATCTCGACGTGCTGATCATCAATAACGGCGACGCTCCGGTGCTGTTGAGAAACGAAGGCGGCAATCGCAATAACTGGGTGGGCCTGAATCTCGTCGCCACGCGCAGTAATCCGGGCGCGGTCGGTGCGATCATCACGTGGGAAGCGGGCGGCGTGAAATACAAGCGGCTCAAGACTGCGGGCGGCAGTTATCTTTCATCGCACGATCCGCGCGAGATTCTCGGCGTTGGTGCGGCGACGAAGATCGACAGCATTGAGGTCAAATGGCCCAGTGGAAAGGTAGACAAGTTGACCAATCCACCGATTCGAAAGTACGTCAAACTCGTCGAAGGGAATCCGTAACTAATCCGTGAAAATCTGTGGCTCAATTTGCTTGATCAGCTTGCTGCTCTGCATTTCTCAAGTTGTGCCAAACTCCGTCCCGCAAGTCCAGTATCCATTTCAGAATCCGGACCTTCCGATCGAGCAGCGCATCGACAACATCCTTTCGTTGATGACTATCGACGAGAAGATCGAGTGTCTCGACACGAATCCGAGCGTTCCGCGTTTGGGTATCAAAGGCAGCGGTCACGTTGAGGGCATTCATGGACTAACTCAGGGTGGTCCGGGAAAGTGGGGCCGGCCCATGACGATTCCCGCCACAACGTTCCAGCAGGGAATCGGACTTGGGGAAACGTGGGATGCGGAGCTGCTGAAGCAGGCCGGACAAGTCGAGGGCTACGAAGCGCGCTACGTATTTCAGAGTTCGAGATATCTTCAGGGCGGCATCGTGATCAGATCGCCGAATGCCGACATCGGACGCGATCCGCGCTGGGGCCGGACCGAGGAATGCTACGGCGAAGACGCGTTTTTCAACGGCACGATGGTGGTTGCGTTCACTAAGGGCGTGCAGGGCGATCATCCGAAATACTGGCAGGCCGCCGCGCTGATGAAGCACTTTCTCGCGAACAGCAACGAGAACGATCGCGACAAATCGAGTTCGGATTTTGATGAGCGACTGTTTCACGAGTACTACTCGTTGCCTTTTTACATGGGTGTCGTCGAAGGCGGTTCGCGTGCTTACATGGCTGCGTATAACGCCGTCAACAAAGTCCCGATGACGATCAATCCGGTGTTGCAGAAGATCACGCGCGAGCAGTGGGGACAGGATGGAATCATCTGCACCGACGCGGGCGCGATGCGCAATCTCGTTACCGCGCACAAATACTATCCGGACTTTGAGACTGCGGCGGCGGAGTCTGTTAAGGCCGGTATCGGCCAGTTTCTTGACGACTATCGCGATCCAGTCAGAGGTGCACTGAAGAGAGGTTTACTAACCGAAGCGGACATCGATCGTGCGCTGCGCGGTAATTTTCGAGTGACGATACGGCTCGGGCTACTCGATCCGCCGGCGCGCGTGCCGTATGCGTCGATCGGGCGGGAAGGGAACGATCCTTGGTTGACCGATAAACACCAGGCGATAGCACTTCGCGCGGCGCAGGAATCGATCGTGCTGCTGAAAAATTCCGCGAATCTTTTGCCACTCGATAGGGGATCGTTGAAGTCGATCGCGGTGATTGGACCACGTGCGAATGAAGTCCTGCTCGATTGGTACAGCGGCACGCCGCCGTACTCGGTCTCGCCGCTCGAAGGGATTAAGGGTGCGGTGGGCGCTGCGGTGAAGGTGAGTTATGCAGTCGATGGCGATGCGGCGGTGAAGATCGCCCGTGAGTCCGACGTGGCGATCGTCTGTGTCGGCAATCATCCGAATGGCGGTTTTGACACGCAGTGGGCGCGAGTTTCTGTGCCGAGTGAAGGTCGCGAGGCAGTGGATCGACAGTCGATCACGTTAGAGCAGGAAGAGTTGATCAAGACTGTCTTCCAGGCGAACCCGAAGACGATTGTGGTGCTCAAGTCGAGCTTTCCGTATGCGATCAATTGGACGCAGGAAAACGCGCCTGCGATCGTGCACATGGCGCTCAATAGTCAGGAAGAAGGGCGGGCGCTCGCGAGTGTGCTCTTCGGAGATTACAATCCCGCGGGCCGGCTGGTCCAAACGTGGCCCAGATCACTCGAGCAACTGCCGCCGATGATGGATTACGACATACGACACGGCAGGACTTACATGTACTTCCGCGACACGCCGCTGTATCCGTTCGGTTACGGGTTGAGTTACACGACGTTCGCATATCGAGATCTGAAAGTCAGTCAAAATCGTGAGAGTATCGACATCAGCGTCGCGTTGAAAAATTCGGGCCAGCGAGAAGGCGATGAGGTGGTGCAGTTATACGTCAAACACCTCGATTCTAAAGTTGCGCGTCCACTCAAAGAATTAAAAGGCTTTACGCGTGTTCACTTGGTTCCGCAGGAAGAGAAAATCGTGAAGATCTCTGTGCCTGTCCCACGTCTTGCTTACTGGAATGCCGAGACCGATCGCTGGGTCGTCGAAAAAGATCAGATCGAGATCACAGTGGGTGGCTCGTCCACCGATGCAAGACTAAGAAAAACTGTTCGAGTACCGTGACTTTCTCTGCGGTCCTCTGCGTATCTCTGCGATCTCTGCGTTGAAAATAGTTCTTAACGCAGAGATCGCAGAGGGCCGCAGAGAACCGCAGAGAGGATAAATATATGAAAACACTGATCGCTGTTCTGTTGTTCTTCGTCTGCTGGACCAGCGTGCAAGCGCACGATAATGGTCTCGCCAAAACTCCGCCGATGGGCTGGAACAGTTGGAATAAGTTCGCCTGCAACGTCAGTGAAAAGCTGATCAAGGAGATGGCGGACGCGATGGTGACGAGCGGCATGCGCGACGCCGGTTACGTCTACCTCGTCATCGACGACTGCTGGCAGATCGATCGCGACGCGCAGGGAAACATCCTCCCCGACCCGCAACGATTTCCCTCCGGCATGAAAGCCCTGGCCGATTACATTCACTCGAAAGGACTGAAGTTTGGTCTTTACTCAGACGCCGGCACACTCACTTGCCAGAAGCGCCCCGGTAGTCGTGGCTATGAGTTTCAGGATGCGCGGCAGTATGCGGCGTGGGACGTCGATTATCTGAAGTACGACTGGTGTTCGACCGGCACTCAGAACGCCCCCGCGTCGTATTCGATCATGCGCGATGCGTTGCTGAAAGCAGGGCGGCCGATTGTTTTTAGTATCTGCGAGTGGGGCACAGCGAAACCCTGGCTGTGGGCCAAAGACGTCGGGAATCTTTGGCGCACGACCGGCGACATACAGGACTGTTGGGACTGCAAACGCGATTGGGGCGGCATGGGTGTGGTCCATATCCTCGATCTTCAGGATGGTCTCGAGTCGTATGCCGGGCCGGGTCACTGGAACGATCCGGACATGCTGGAAGTCGGCAATGGTGGCATGAACACAACCGAGTATCGTTCGCACTTCAGTTTATGGTGCCTACTCGCCTCGCCTCTGATGGCTGGTAACGATCTGCGCAGCATGTCGCCGGAAGTGAAAGAGATACTGACGAACAAGGAAGTGATCGCTATCGATCAGGATCCGTTGGGAATGCAGGGACGACGCGTCAAGCGTGAGGGTGATCGTGAAGTGTGGTCCAAACAGTTGGCGGACGGCGGCCGGGCGGTCGTGTTATTCAATCGCGGCGCGCAGGAGGCGGAGATCTCAGTCTCATGGACCGACATCGGCTATCCGCCACATCTAGCGGCGAACGTCCGCGATCTCTGGGCGCATAAGGACCTCGGAAAGCTCACGGGCAGCTTTAGCGCAAAAGTGCCGAGTCATGGCGTCGTGATGGTGACGATTAAACCGTAGGGATTTAAAAGGGAAGTCCGGTTCCGAGTTCGCTAAACTTTGTTCAAGACCCCTTATTTGGTCTGCAACAAGTGTGGTAGGGAAGAAGCCTTGATTCTTGAACTCGGAACCGGATAATTGGCTACTACGCTGTGAAAAATAACAGTATGGGGCCGACCTGTCATGGCCTGTTGGTCTAGGCACGATCTCCAACTTTAGTTTGATATTTGCTAGAGGCGCACTATCCCGCGTTGGAGCGCGCGCGTGGCGGCCTGGGTTCGATCGGTTACGCCGAGCTTGCCGAGGATGTTGTTGATGTGGCTCTTCACGGTCGCTTCGCTGATGTGGAGTGTGCTCGCGATCTCCTTGTTACTTTTGCCGTTCACAATTTCCTGAAGCACCTCGAGTTCGCGCACGGTCAGTTCAGAGCCGCCCATGCGTTCGGCGAGACGCTCTGCCACCACGGGCGGAAGGCTGCGCGCGCCGGCATGGACCTTCCGAATCGCGTCTTCAAGCTCTTCGAAAAACATGTCTTTCAGCAGGTACCCTTGCGCTCCGGCTTGCAGCGCACGATAAATATCTTCATCGCCGTCATAAGTCGTGAGCACGATGATGCGCGCGTCAGGGAACTCATTACGAATCTTCGAAATGGCATCGACGCCGCCCAGCACGGGCATACGCAGGTCCATCAGGGTGATGTCCGGTTTATGCTCGCGATATAACTCGATCGCCTGTTGCCCGTTGACTCCCTGTGCGATCACTTCCATGTCGGCGACGGTGTTGATTAGCGAGACAAACCCCTGCCGCACTACCGCCTGGTCGTCGATCACGATTATCCGAATCTTGTTACTCATTCAACGGCACCTCAACGGCGATCTGAGTTCCGCGTTCGGGTGCGCTGTCGATCGACAGTACACCACCGATCTGTTCGGCGCGTTCACGCATTCCGAGCAAACCAAAGTGTCCATCCGCGATCTGTCCGGCCGGATCAAAACCGCGACCGTTATCACGAACACTCAGCCGCACGTTACGCGTGTCGAAGTTTAGCCCAACTTCGATACGGTTTGCTCGCGCGTGCTTCACCGCATTGTTGATTGCTTCCTGCCCGATGCGCAACAGGTTCGTCTCGACTTCGACCGGCAACGGCCGCATTAGTCCGGCCACTTCAACAACTGTCTCCACATTACTTTGCGCCGTCAGTCGTTTGGTCGTATCGCGGAGTGCGGCGGGCAAATCCTTCTTCTGCAACTCCTGCGAGCGCAGATCCCAGACGTAGCGCCGCGCCTCCGTCATACTGTTTCGCACCAGCATACGTGCGCGATCCAGATGACCCTTAGCGGTCTCGGCAGCCGCGGGCATCAGGCGCGCGACGAGTTCGAGCTGAACAGAGATGCCGAGAATGTCCTGGGCCAGGTTGTCGTGAATCTCACGTGCGATGCGATTGCGTTCGGCGAGTACTGCGCGAAACTGTAGCGCCATTCGCCTGACGCGCAGTCGATAGAGTTGCCAGGCGGTAAACGCCAGCAGCAGAACGACGAGCAAATAAAACCAGTAAGTCTGATAAAACCGCGGCTGCAGGTAAAAATCGAGAGCCGCGCCGGTTTCATTCCAGACGCCGTCGTTGTTTGCAGCGATGACGCGAAACTTGTAGTTCCCCGGTCTCAGATTTGTATACGACGCGACGCGCCGCCCACCTCCATCGATCCAGTTGTCGTCGAAACCTTCGAGCTTGTATTTGAAACGCACGTTCTCGGGCGCGATAAAGCTCAGGGCCGTGTAATAGAAATCGAGCCGTGCGATACCCGGCGAGAGCGTTACGTTTTGTGTTAACGGGATTGATTGGTTGTCGACGAAGAGTTGTTCGATCGCGATCGGCGGCGGCGAAGTGTTGAGCGGGATGTTCTCGGGATCGATGACGGCGAGTCCCTTGATAGTTGCGAACCAAATGCGCCCGTCGCTCGTCTTCCATCCTGCCGGATGACCGCCGCCGCTGCACTCTCGCGTCAGGGTGCCGTCGGCTGGTCCATAGAAAACAGGGTTATCGAGATCATTCTTGTTGACACGAAAGATTCCCTTGTTCGAACTGCACCACAGGTTCTGTTGTTTGTCCTCGAGTATGCGATAGATGACGTCCGGCGTGTTCGTGAACGAGGCAAACTTACCTTCGCGAAATCTGTTCAGACCGCCGCCGTTAGTGCCGATCCATAAATCGCCAGACGCGTCTTCGTAAAGTGAGATGACAGTGTTGCTGGAGAGACCATCTTTAGTCGTGAAGGTCTGAAACTTCCCGTCTTTGATTTTGTTCAAGCCACCAAGCGTTCCCACCCAGAGATTGCCTTTTGAGTCTTCGTAGATGGCGCCGATGAAATTGTTTGCGAGTCCGTCGTGAGTGGTGTAGGTCGTAAACTCGTTGTCACGAAAACTGTTGAGACCGTCTCGTGTGCCGGCCCAGAGAACACCGTTGCGATCGACGAGGACCGAACGGACGAGATCGTTCGAGAGTCCTTCGGCAAAAGTGTAGGTCTGAAACTTTCCGTCTTTGAAACGGTTCAGTCCATCCGGTGTTCCGATCCAGATAGTGCCGTCCGCATCGCCTGCAAGTGAAAGCACAACGTCACTCGACAACCCGTCGCGCGTGGTCCAGGTCGTAAAGGCGCCGTTCTTGAAGAGTGTCAGACCGCCGCCATTCGAACCGATCCAAATTCGTCCCTGCGGATCCTGGTAAATCGCCTTTACAAGATCGCTTGGCAATCCGTCTTTGGTGGTAAACGTATTGAACTTCTTGCTCTTGAGAAGATTCAGACCACCTGACTCAGTACCAAGCCAAATACTCCCTTCGCGATCTTCGTAGACTGAGAGAATCAAGTTGCTCGATAAGCCATCGGCGGCGCTAAATGTTTCAGACGCCCCGTTTTTTACACGCACGACCCCGCCGGACGTGGCTACCCACAACGCGCCCGCGCGGTCCAATCGCAAAGCGCTAATGCGATTGTTGGAAAGTGTCAGCGGCGCAGAATTCGGTCCATTGATAAGGACGAGCCCGTCGAGTGTGCCAAACCACAGCATGTGATCTTCGGTCTCGGCGATGGCCGTAATGTTTGCGACGTTCACAAAGTCAGGTAGTGTGAACGAACTGAAACGATCGTCTCTAAGCAATTGCATGCCGGCGGAAGTTCCGACCAGCACGCTTCCGTCTGCCCTGGCGCACAACGTCTGAATCACGTTCCTCGATAGACCCTGCTCTGCGGTAAACGTTTTGAAGTTTCCGTTCTCGAAACGTGATAGGCCACCCGCAGTTCCGATCCAGACGTTGCGCTTCGTGTCTTCTACTACTGGTCCAACGCTGTTGTCGGGCAGTCCTTCGTTAACTGTAAAGGATGTGAACTGACCGTTGTGCCGGCAGACGAGTCCGTAGGACGTGCTGATCCACAAACGACCTTGCTTGTCTTCATGTAGAAAACGAATGTCGTTACTTTTGAAGGCGGGCGTATTTTCTTTATCGAAGACGGAGAAATTCAAGCCATCGAAGCGAGCCAGACCTTCCTGCGTTCCGATCCAGAGATAGCCATCCTGCGTTTGCACTATCGACTGGACGGTGTTCTGCGGCAGGCCGTTTTCCGTGAGCCACGCCTGGTGACCAAACTCTTTCAGATGCCGGTTTGGATCTAAAGCAGGAGTGCGAGTGCCGGCGAGGAGCAGAAGGAGTGCGGCAACTCGGAGATGTCGTAAACGATGCATTGTCCGGCGATACTTTAACATTCCGAGAAACTCGTGTAATCATGGGAGCCGCGATGAAGAGGAAACTTGCGAGCGTGTTGTGCTTGTTGTTGCTGGGCGGGACGGTATGCCTGGGGGCCGGCTGGCGCGCTGCTTCCGAACCCGAGTTGAGAAAAGTGATACCGGCGCGCGCTCCGGTGATCAAGGAGAACATTGAGACTGAATTTCGCACGGCGTCCGGTGTGACTGATGGACAAGGGAAATTTATCGCCGGTGTGGTGATGATCACTGCCGGGTATTCCGCGGAGGGAAAGTATTCGCATTTCTTCATCGCGCAGGTGCCGTTGCAGGTCGGTGATTTTTCGCTCTCGGCGGGTGAGTACGTTGTTGGTTACCAGCGGAAGACGCCCGACAGTATTACGGTGACGTTTTATCGTGCGTCGAGTGGCGACACGGTTGGCGAGGTTGAGGCATTCCGCAATCGCAAGAGCTCGATGGTTCGCGCCCTCTTAATTCAACCCGCCAATGGCGGCCGCGGCACTATCCAAATCGGTCGCTTCATCTTCGACTACCGCCTCGCGTAACTCTCTGCGGTCCTCTGCGTATCTCTGCGATCTCTGCGTTAAGACGTGATTCTCAACGCAGAGATCGCAGAGGACCGCAGAGAGCCGCAGAGAAAGCTTGAATCCGACGCCAACTTAGTAGAAAATCACCGCGTTCCCTGCATTCGCATCTTCTTCTATTAATTAAGGACAGTAACGCCCACTTATGTCCGGTCATACAACAAACATCTTCGCAGTGATCCTGGTGCTGATGGTTTTCAGCGTCGCAAACGCCGAAGTACGGCTCCCCGCGATCATCGGCGACAACATGGTGCTCCAGCAGGGAGTCAAGGCCCGCATCTGGGGAAACGCCAGGCCCGGCGAGCGTGTCGTCGTTACCGTAAAAGACAAATCCGCCAGCACGGTGGCAGATGCTCAGGGGCACTGGCAGGTTTGGCTCGATCCGTTAAAAGCGGGCGGGCCGCTCGAGCTCACAGTCAAAGGCGACAATGTTCTGACAATCAAGAACGTTCTCGCCGGCGAGGTCTGGCTCTGCTCAGGCCAGTCAAACATGGAATGGCCACTCGTCAACACGATCGGCGGCGCCGAAGCAGTCGCGCAGGCGAACAACCCTGAGATCAGATTATTCACCGTAACGAAAAACACCTCGGCAACGCCGCTCGCGGATCTCGAAGGACACTGGGTCGTCACCACACCTGACGAAGCCGCGCACTTCTCAGCGGTCGGATACTTCTTTGGACGCGAACTCTACCTGAACCTGAAAGTTCCTATCGGACTGATTAACAGCTCGTGGGGTGGCACACCTGCTGAAGCATGGACCAGGCACGAAGCACTCCTCTCATCACCCGAACTAAAGCCTATCCTCGACAAATACGTAAGCAGCCTGAACGCGTTGCCGCAGGCGAAAGAAGCTTACGCGCGCGCACTCGCCGCGTGGGAAGAAAAGAATCTCTACATCGACGCCGGCAACAAAGGCGAAGCGTTGGGCTATGCAGATCCTGCAAGCTCAACGGCAGACTGGTCCAAAATGGATCTGCCGAAACAATTCGAGACTGCGGGACTGCTCATCGACGGCGCAGTCTGGTTTCGCAAAGAGTTGGAACTGCCTGCGTCATGGGCCGGCAAGGATCTCGTCCTGAATCTCCCGCCGATCGACGACGAGGACACCACGTACTTCAACGGCACGAAGGTCGGCGCGACCGGCAGAGACACGCCGAACAGTTACATGGTCCCGCGTAAGTACGTCGTGCCCGGCTCGCTGGTACGCGCCGGACGAAACGTGATCGCGGTGCGCGTGTTCGACAGCGCGGGGGAGGGCGGCTTTAGTCGCGGTGGCGCTTTTTCGATTGGACCAGGTGGTGCGGAGGCGATCGCGCTTGGTGGAGTTTGGGATTACAAAATCGAGCAGGCGCTCGAGCCGAAGCATCCGGACTGGGGCTCGCGTCCGGAAGCGGTTGGCGTCAGTAACCAAAACAATCCGAGCGTGCTTTACAACGCGATGATCGCACCGCTCGTTCCGTTCGCGATTCGCGGTGTCATCTGGTACCAGGGCGAGAGTAACGCCGGGCGTGCTTATCAATACCGAACTCTCTTTCCCACGATGATCCGCGATTGGAGAAACGCGTGGGGCAGCAACTTCCCATTCTATTTCGTGCAGCTTGCTAACTGGCACGCGAACAAAGCCGAGCCGGACGAGAGCGACTGGGCTGAGTTACGCGAAGCGCAGATGATGACCCTGCGTGAGCCGCAAACGGGAATGGCAGTGACGATCGATATCGGCGACGAGAACGACATTCACCCGCGTAACAAGCTCGACGTCGGTCGACGTTTAGCAGCATGGGCGCTCGCGGGACAATACAATCAAAAACTAATTTTTTCTGGACCACTCTTCGAGAGTTACAAAATTAAAGGCGACGAGGTGCACATTCGCTTCAAACACGCAGATGGCTTGAAGACGAGCGATGGTGGTCCACTGAAGGGATTTGCAATCGCGGGTGAGGATCGCCGGTTCGTGTGGGCCGATGCGCGCATCGAGGGCGACACGGTGATCGTCTCGAGTCCGAAAGTCTCAAAGCCGGTTGCGGTGCGTTACGGTTGGGCCGACAACCCGATTGCGAATCTTTACAACAAGGCGGGACTGCCGGCCTCGCTTTTTCGAACTGACGACTGGCCCGGCATCACCGCAACGCATCGCTAATAGCCCAGTGCGCCCCCAATGTCATACCTCCCAATAACCGTTAGGAGGAAACTATGTCGAGAACAGCTCAGGGCATTGCGACTTTCACACTCATCTTGGCGTTAACTCAACTACCCGTGTTCGCCCAAAGCTACACGTGGCGCAACGTACAGATCGTTGGCGGTGGGTTTATCGTCGGCGTCGTCTTCAACCAAACCGAACCGAACCTCGTTTACACACGCACAGACATCGGTGGCGCGTATCGCCTCGACAACGCTACGGGCCGTTGGGTCCCGCTGCTCGATTCGATCAGTTGGGACGACTGGAACTTAACGGGCGTCGCATCTATCGCCAGCGATCCCGTTAACCCAAACAACGTCTACCTTGCTGTAGGCACATACACGAATGAATGGGCCAACCAGAACGGAGCGATCCTGCGTTCGTCCGACCGCGGCGCCACATGGCAACGCACGATGCTGCCGTTCAAACTCGGCGGCAACATGCCCGGGCGCGGAGCGGGCGAGCGCCTCGCTGTCGATCCGAATCGCAACAGCGTGCTCTATCTCGCCGCGCCGAGTGGTAACGGTCTCTGGCGCAGCACTGACTCTGGTGTCACGTGGTCCAAGGTGACGAGCTTTCCCAATCCCGGCAACTTCGTGCAAGACCCCACCGATCCTAACGGCTATCTAACCGACAACCAGGGCGTTTATTGGGTCACTTTCGACAAACGCACCGGCACGCCCGGCAATACGACGCAAACAATCTACGCGGGTGTCGCTGATCTTGGCACGAGTATCTATCGCAGCACTGACGGCGGCGCAACATGGTCGGCAGTGCCGGGTCAACCGGCTGGTTTTCTGCCGCACAAGGGTGTGCTCGACACCGCCGGCGGTTTTCTTTACATCGCCTACAGCGACAAAGGTGGTCCATATGATGGTGGTCACGGCGATCTCTGGAAGTTCAACACGGCGACCGGCGCCTGGACGTTGATCAGTCCGATCCCATCTTCCAACACAAACGATAACTACTTCGGTTACAGCGGTCTCTCCGTAGATCGACAACACCCAAACACGATCATGGTTACCGGCTACAGTTCGTGGTGGCCCGATACACAGATCTGGCGCAGCACGAACGGCGGCGCGACCTGGAGCAGAATCTGGGATTGGACGCGCTACCCGAGTCGATCGTTCCGCTACACACAAGACATCACGGCGGCGCCGTGGTTGAAATTTCCACTCACTCCACTCTGCGGTGGCGGACGTCCGGGCGCTGAAGTCAATCCAAAACTCGGTTGGATGACGGAGACACTCGAGATCGATCCATTCAACTCGGACCGATTCATGTACGGCACCGGCGCAACTCTCTACGGCAGTACAAACCTGACAACGTGGGACTTGAGCACGACCAGCCAGATCACGATTCGCGTCATGGCGCAGGGTATCGAGGAGACAGCCGTGCAGGACTTGATCAGCCCACCATCAGGCGCACCGCTGATCAGCGCGCTCGGCGACATCACCGGCTTTCGTCACAACGATGTGAACATCGTGCCCGCGGCGCAGATGCAACCTGTGCGCGGATCGAGCGTTAGTCTCGACTATGCCGAGTTGAGCCCGGCGTACATCGTTCGCGCGGCGAATGGCGACACTGCGAATTGCGAAAAGAGCCTCGCGATCTCGACTGACGGTGGCACGACGTGGGCCGCAGTTGCTGCGCAACCTTCGGGACTGACTGGCGGCGGTTCGGTCGCAGTCTCAGCGACTGGCGCCGGTAAGATCGTTTGGAGTCCGGCTGGCGTTGGCGTTTTTTTCACGACCGGCGGGGGCAAGACATGGACCGCTTCGACCGGAATACCGGCGGGCGCGCGCGTCGCGTCAGACCGCGTGAATCCGAACAAGTTCTACGGCTTTAAGTCGGGCACGTTTTATTTAAGCACGGACGGAGGCAAGACGTTCGCGGCGAGAGCTACCGGACTGCCGTTGGGTGGACCAGTGCGATTCAAAGCCGTGCCCGGCCGAGAAGGCGACATCTGGCTCGCAGGCGGAGCGGAGTGGGACAACACGTACGGCTTGTGGCACTCGACTGACTCAGGCACGACCTTCACGAAGCTGGCGAACGTAGAAGAAGCCGACAACATCGGCTTCGGCAAAGCGGCAACCGGTCAGACTTACCTCGCGCTCTACGCAGCGGCGCAGGTCGCGGGAGTGCGCGGCATCTTCCGCTCGATCGATGCTGGTCAAACGTGGGTACGCATCAACGACGATCAGCACCAGTGGGGACGCGCTGGCGAGACTGCACTGACGGGCGATCCGCGCATCTTTGGACGCGTCTACATCGGCACCAACGGCCGCGGCATTATTTACGGCGACGGCCAGTAAGGAGGCAAAGATGAGAAGTTTCATTACCAGGTTCCAGATCGTAATCATCGTGCTTCTTGGTGCCACTTCGCCATCGAGAGCCGCGAACGTAACTGTGAATGTCGACTACAACAACCCGCGACAAAGTATCGAAGGCTTCGGAGCTGCGGCGACGTGGGTAGCAAACGACATCGACGCGTTTTCCCCCGCTAAGCAGACGCAAATTCTCGATCTGCTTTACAACACGTCACAACCGGGCGCGGGTTTGAGTTGGGTGCGCGTCGGCAGTTTCCTGTGCAACTACAATCCGTCGCCCGGCGTTTTCGACTGGAACTACTGGGGTATTCAGAGTGGAATGCGATGGCTGCAGCGAGTGAATGCGGCGTACGGTGTGAACAGGTACGTCGTTTCGAGT
>JBKPJP010000133.1:0-4978 GCA_046730735.1 Acidobacteriota bacterium
CAGGCGACCATGATGGCGTGTAGTAATGAGTCGGCTTGGCGAGCGCGATCTCGCGCGGCGGCGTGAGTCCATCCTGCGATTCGATGACGAGTTTGTATTCACCCGACTTATCGCTAAAGTAAGAGACAAACTTGCCGTCAGGTGACCATGCCGGATCGCGTTCGGCGGAACCGCTCGAGTTAGTCAGGTTGCGAACGTCGCCTTTGTCTGCCGGAATCGTGAAGATCTCGCCGCGCGCTTCGACCGCGACGCGTTTGCCGGTTGGCGACAACGCCATGTTGGTGAGACGATTCGAAACGTCTTCCCAGTTTGGCATCATCCATGGAAAGTCGCCGGTCGCGACGATGTTGATTACGCGCGTCTTGCCGCTCTTCGGATCGAGCTCGTGTACGTAGCCTGCCTGTTCGAACACGATTGTGCCCGCGCCCGAGTCCATCGCCTTCACGTCGAAGTCAGTGAACTTCGTGATCTGCGCGAGCTTCTTCGTTTTGGTTTGATACTCCCAGACGTTCGCGACACCGTCGCGATCCGAGATGAAGAAGACTGAATCGTCTACCCAAACGGGACAGATGTCCTTTGAATCAGTCCACGGCGGGGAGACGAGATCGTAAGTTTTGAGATCGACGATCCAGATGGGACGGTTTTGGCCGCCGCGATAGTTGCGACGCTCTTCGTCCCAGGAGTTGTTCATGCGATAGGCGATGTGAGTGCCGTCGGGCGAGATCTTTCCCTGGTACGCGCGCGGCAGAATCATCGGTTGTTCCACGCCGCCTTCGGCGGAAACAGTCCAGAAGCGCGGCGCGCCGCTCGGGGTCCAGGTGGCGCGAGTCGATGAGAAGAGAATCGATTTGCCGTCGGGAGTCCAGCCTTCGACCATGTCCGAACCGGGATGCCAGGTCAGTCGCTTCGGCTCACCACCGTCGGCGGGAACGATATAGACGTCGAAATTGCCTGCGTATTCGCCGCTAAACGCTATCCATCTTCCGTCCGGAGAAAAATGCGGGTTTGCAGTCTGTCCCTGAAAACTCGTCAACCTGCGCGCACTGCCACCCGCGCGTGGCGCGACCCAAATGTTGTTTGCGTAAGCGAAACCGATCTGAGTTGAACTTACTGTCGGCGTGCGCAGCAGTCGAGTTTGACCTCCGTGCCCGTTCTGCGCTCCGGTTTTTGGAGAAGTAACCAAAAAACTGAAGAACAGAACAAGCAAAATGATAGGGCGGCGAGACATGCGATGACCTCCGGGAATTGCGGGCTGCAAAAGGATAGCTGAAGCGTGATGTATTATAGGTCAAAACGCGCAATTCGGTGTTATCATTCCGCCAAACCCATCACGAGGAGAAAGCTCATGAGTTCCCTGAAACGTAGTTCTGTTTCTTTGTTTGCCGTCTTGTTTATGTTGTGCGGGGCGGTTTCTGCTTTGGCGCAGATTGATGTACCGCGTCCGAGTCAGAAAGCAAGTGTGATGCAAAGAATAGGCGTCACCGACATCACGATCACTTACAGCCGTCCCGGTGTTAAGGGACGAACGATCTGGGGCGATCCTTTGCCCGAGCAAACTGCCAAGGGTGAAGCCACGCTCGACGATCAAAACGCGAGACCCAAAAATGCGCCGATCGTTCCCTGGGGACACGTGTGGCGTACCGGCGCCAACGAAGCAACGCAGTTCGTTGTGACTGACGACGTTTTGATCAACGGTCAAAAGCTTCCCGCGGGGAGTTACAGTCTCCACACCATCCCGACAAAAGACGAATGGACCATCGTCTTCAACGGCACTGCGAATCAGTGGGGCAGTTTCGATTACGATCCGGCTAAAGACACGCTGCGTGTAAAAGCGAAGCCACAGTGGCGGAACGAGAGCGAGGAATGGCTCACCTACACGTTCGATCCCGTTGGTGAAGATTCAGCACAGGTGAACATCCGCTGGGAGAAGATAAACGTGCCGTTCACTGTGAAAGTGCCGGATGTTGCTGCGGCGACGATGACGAAACTGAAGGCTGCGGTAACCAACGCCAAACCCGAAGATTGGCAAACGCCGATGCAGGCCGGAGCATACCTGATCAACAATCCAAATCCCGCCGACGATCAGCAGGGATTGGCTTGGATAGACCAGTCGATCAAGGTGAAGGAAACGTTCCGGAATCTTGCGGCCAAGGCGAACGCGCTTTACAAACTTGGCAAGAAGGAAGAGGCGTTTGCGGTCGCCGACCAGGCGATTCAACGTGGCAAGGCTGACAAGGTCGATACGACCAATTTCGAGAAACGCCTCGCCGCCATGAAAGCCGGGAAGATCTAACGGATCACACAATAGAACAAGTCAGGAAGAGGGGCTTGCCCCCGCTGATCAGGGTATTGGCGAGCGGGGGCAAGCCCCTCTTCCTGACTTGTTCTATTTATAGTAGCTTTATTTTCTATGGGTGTAGCGAAGCTTACCGATCAGAATACGTTTGTTCCCGAGAGCAAGTACGCGCGTATTGAGCGGGAACGGCGTTACTTGTTGCGTGACTTGCCCGATGGAATGACGCGCGCCGATTCGCATCTGCAAATCACCGACAACTACATGACCGGATCGCGTCTGCGTTTGCGCAAGGTTCGCGAGCCGCGCACGAATAAGTG
The DNA here is from genome assembly GCA_046730735.1 of Acidobacteriota bacterium. Taxonomy (GTDB): domain Bacteria; phylum Acidobacteriota; class Blastocatellia; order Pyrinomonadales; family Pyrinomonadaceae; genus PSRF01. The sequence continues at coordinate 2,614 of JBKPJP010000133.1, forward strand.
GACCGTGAAGTTCACGCAGAAATTCGCGCCTAACCCGGCAGACTTGTCGCGCACGATCATCACCAACACTTACCTCAACGCACTCGAAGCCGAAGTGTTGTCAACAGTCTTCAACAGCAATGAGATTCGCAAGAATCGTTATCCATTCGAATACGAGGGTCACAAATTCTCAGTCGATATGTTCCTCGGCGATCTGTTCGGCCTCGTGCTCGCCGAAGTCAGTTTCGAAAATGACGAAGAACTGGACCAATTCCCGAAACCGCCCTTCGCACTTGCTGACGTGACCAACGAAGAGTTGTTTACCGGCGGACGCCTCTGCGAGATCACGTTTTCCGAAGTACGCACTGAGATTGCGAACCGCGGCCTGCTAAAGAGTCTGTTAAGATAAGGCGCGATGAGGATTCGGACCTGCCTGATCGTTGCTTGTCTACTTCTTTCACTCGGCTGTCGCAGGACTGCGACTCCGCCGCCAACAGCGCCATCGACGGCTGCCACTCCCGCGGCAGAGTTAAGTCAATCGCAGGGCGGTGTCACCACCGCGCCGCAAGTCAAACATTTCAAAGGCTCGATCGGCAGCTCCCTCGACCTGCAAATGAAACTGGTGCGCACCGCCGATCAGCTCGCGGGAAGTTACTTCTACCAGAAGGTCGGCACGCGCATTAACCTGCGCGGCACTGTTGATAAAGACGGCAATCTCACGCTGGATGAATTTGACCAGGCCGGTAAACAGACGGGTGTGTTCAAGGGCATCTGGACCGTCGATTCCACTGACGGGATGATCGCGCTCGCCGGCAACTGGTCCAAGCCGCCTGGCGATAAAGGCAGCGACAAGAAGACAGCGTTTTCACTTCACGAAGAGCCGATTAGTTTTACCGGCGAAGTCGACATCATCTCGAAGCCGATCAAAGAAAGTAACAAGAAACTGATGTACGAGATTGCGGCGCAGTACCCGCAGCTCACTGGCGGCAGCAATCCAAACTTCGAAAAGTTTAACCTGGTGGCGCGCGCGGGCGTGACCAAGACAGTTGCCGAATTCAAGAAAGAAATGGCGCCGCAGGAAGGCGAAGACGAACCGCGGCCCGAAGGATCGATGGGCAGCAGTTTGAACGTGAGTTACGACGTGGCGCTGGCCCAGGACGATCTCATGAGCATCGCGTTTCAGGTCGGCAGTTATTACCAGGGCGCTGCCCATCCGAACTCATATTCCGAAGTGATCAACTACGATCTGAAGAATGGCAAGCTGTTGAAGCTCTCCGACTTGTTCAAACCTGACACGAAGTTCCTGCAGGCAATCGCAACTTATTGCATCGCCGATCTGAAGAAGCAAGGTAAAGACAAAGGTTTGCTTGACGAAGAGATTGAGAAGGGCGCGTCCGCATCACCGAAGAACTATCAGAGTTGGACTATCACGAGGCGCGGACTCGGGATTAATTTCGATTCGTACCAGGTTGGACCATACGCCGCCGGACCGCAGTTTGTGCTCGTCCCGTACTCAGCTCTGAAGGACCTCATCAACCCCGAAGGCCCGATCGCGCAGTTTGCGAAGTAAATAGAACGCAAGGAAGAAAGCCAGCATCATGATCGCGGCTCCGGTCCAAAACGTGACGCGCAGCGATTGGTCGCTCATGTAGTGAGGCACGCCGTCGGCGCCGAGATGTGCGATCGAGCTGCTGATTAAAAGCGCCGCCAGGGATGGACCAACAGCACGCGCGAGGCTCGCCGTCGATTGCGTCACACCCAGCACTGCCCCCTGCTGTTCCGGACCGACACTCTTCGAAGCCAAACTCGTTAACGCCGGCGTGGCGAGGGAGTTGCCGAGCGAAAAGACGCCACCCCCAATCAGTAACCCTGCCAGTCCTCCCGCCGCCGGCCCGACAAAAGGCACGGCAAACAAACTGATCGCGAAGCAGAGCGCGCCAAAGATCACGAGCGGCAGTTCACCAAACCGTTTGACGAGGCGGCCGATCAGTCCACCCTGAATGATCACCGCAATCAGCCCGACGTACGCGAAGAGATAACCGGTGTGTTGCGCATCGTAGCCGAAACGAAACATCGTGTAGAGCGAAAACGACGTCGTCATGATCGAGAACGCGACGATGAACAGGAAGTAAATGACCAGAACAAACGAGAGGCGTGGTTGTTTCAGTGAAATGAACACCTGGCGCCAGCTGCGACCGCCCGCCATGTTCTTTGCCGGATGATCGGGCGTCACTGTTTCCGGCAGCGTGAAATAGAGTAGCAGCGCGTTTGCGAAACAGAGCGCGGCAGCGAAGAAGAACGGAACGTGAATGCCCCACTTGCTCAGGATGCCGCCGATGGCTGGTCCAAAAATAAATCCGAGCCCAAACGCCGCGCCGATCAGTCC
>JBKPJP010000134.1:0-2297 GCA_046730735.1 Acidobacteriota bacterium
ATCTATTGCCGCCGACCAGAATTCCTTCGGCCGCGTAACTGAATTCCGACAGGTACGTGACCGGCGTTTCCCACAGATGTTCCTGAATCGCGCGATAGCGTTGATCGCGATCACCCAGGTAGCCGCGAAAACATCGCACCGCGTAATCGCTGTCGCCGTTGGTCGACTTGAGTTTATAGACGTAAGCAAACTGGCCTGAAGTGACGAGCGGCATTCCCAAACGGTCAACGGCAGGCAGTGTATTTCGCAAAGCCGGATGCGAAAAACAGATCGCGGGACACTGGATCGCCTCGGTGAAATGCCTTGCCGACGGCCAGTACCTGGGAATAGTCCCGGTCTTTGAATGAGAAACTGCCACTAACCCATGCTCCGCTCTTTGATCTCGATTCTCACTATCGCGAGATCGTCATTCCTTATTCTGCCAGCCATTCGCTCCTGGTCAAAGAATTCGCCGAGTTCGTTGTCGGGTCGCGTAAAGAAACATTCCTCGGCAGCGAGGTCATCATTCTCAAAACATTTTAAGTACCAGGATGCGACCGCGTCCGACATCAACATCAACACGTCTCCGCTTTCGCAGTTGCCGGAGTCGATCACGACTGACTTCATACTGGTTTCGTGCAGCGCGCAATTCGAAGCCACGAGGATCGGAGCGTTATTGAAACTCTCGGATCGTGCAAGGGGTAAACTCTTGACCAGCACGTCGCCACGACGATGCAGCAGGCAAGTGTCACCCAATGCCACCGCTTTCCACGAAGGCAACTCACTCTTCAGATCCAGCTGGACTCCAACAAAAGCAGCAAACGATCCCGTGCGCGCTTTTGCTTCGGCATACCACGACAGGGTTAGACCGTTCCACGATTCGTGAAGTTCCCGTCCTTCGGCCGCTACCCATTCGCGAAATTCTTCCGATGTCAACGTTGACTGGCGTCGCACCCATTGTTGGGCCAGTTGTTCGGCCCACTTGCGCGCAGCGAATGCCTCAGTCGCTCCGTCGGCGACTGCGAACCTGCACCGCTCGGCATCGACGGCGATCACGTCTTCACAGTCAGCTGCTTCCTGGCCCAACTTAGGCAGCAGTAACTGTCGCAGTTGCAGATCCAAAGTCACACTCTGTTTGACAGAACTCACGTCAGCTCCGTTACATCATCCGTTCTATCCATCCATCTGTAAGGAGTCATGCCGGTAAGGCTTGTGCCGATTTCGTAAAACTGAACGATGGATGATGGGTCTCCGTTGAAGACAAAGCCTCTGGAACCTTCCACTGCGTTGACTCCGAGTTGGGCTGCGGCGGCGAGAAAGTTGCTCGGCAATCTGCTTGAGATTTCAAATAGCGAGCGTGCAAATCCATCAGGCAGAGATCTTTCTTCGGGTGGATACTCGATCTTCGCAGATCGACGTGTAGAGATGTGGCAGTTGAACAAAAGCACTGCGCCGTCGTCCGTGCCGAGCGACATGATCTGGCGTCCGATCTCGTTCGGATCGCCGTCGCTCGACTCACCATCGGTGAGATGCAAAACGGTGGGCGGAAATCCGCGTGGGTGTTCCAGAAGCCATCCTTGCAGAATATCTTTTGCTCGCGTGAGTGCTTCGCACATCGGCGTCTTTCCGTCTGATGCGGGATGGATCCAAACCGGATAACGCACCGGGATCTCCACCCAGCCGCCGGCGCCGTCGGAAACTCTCTTGTAGCTGCTCTTGACCTGCAACGGATAGTCAGCGACCTCCGAGATTGGAACGATGTTTCGCGCACTCAGCGGTCCGGCAAAACAGGTTCCCACGTTGCGTCCATAGCCGATTACCGATACGTGATAGTAATTTCTGACTTCCTCGGTCTTCGTGCAGCGGATTACAAGGTCGTGCAGTGTGTGATTAACGACTTCCGCGACAAAGTCAGACTTCTTCCGGGCCGAGTCGCCACTAAACGGATCGGCCATTGAGCCCGACTGGTCTATCAGAAGGATTATGCAGGTTGGATTAGCGCGCGTGATCTGGGCCGAATACATTGAGCTATTCTATTACTGACTGTCCTGACTCCAAAGTGCGCAGGATGCAAGGAGAGTGTGTTGTGCGTGGAGAGTCGCAACACGGGAAATCTAGCTTAGAAGCATTGGTTAGGCAAGGGAAGTGTTGGAATTGTGACACTCGCAGGAAGTGAACGATGTTGCTGACGCGCTCCGACTTTCCGTGATATACATTCCGCCTACTAAAATGAAGCTCATCATCAATCTCCTGATTTTGTTATTCGCTGCTGCGCCTGCAATTCTCGCCGTGGAAGATGTGCGGCCGGATGGCTGGGC
>JBKPJP010000135.1:0-5219 GCA_046730735.1 Acidobacteriota bacterium
CAGTTGCGCTCTTGTAGTCGCCGCCTTCGCCTACGCCAATCAGCAATAGACGACGTGCTTTTAACTTGTCGTTTCCGAGAAGGTGGAAATACGCAGTCTCTCCTTCTTTGCCACTGAACTCTTCCGCATCGAGTGCCGAGCGCACCAGACCTCCGGATAGTTCGTCAATCTTCTTCAAAAAGCCACTATCGGCTTTCTCATTCTTAAAAACGGCAACCGCCAGAGCTTGCACGTCAAGCTCTTCAATTGGTCCACGGCTGGCTTCAACTTGCATGGCGAGTAAGTTCTCCTGGGATTTATTCAGATTTCCGATTGCCAATTGCCGATTGCCGATTGTTAATTTTAATTGCCGCAATGGAGAGTTAAAAAATCGGCAATCGGCAATTGGCAATCGGCAATCTATTATCGATTACGTTCTTTCAACTGGGCTCGCGTCTCTCGATCCACTGTGCGCTTCAGCTCGGCCTCTCGCTTGTCATACATCTTTTTACCGCGCGCTACTCCCACTTCGATTTTTATCCGTCCGTTTTTTAAGTAGAGCTGTGTGGGAACGAGAGTCATTCCCTGTTTGGCTGTGGCTTCGTCCAGTCGGGATATTTCACGTTTGTGAAGCAGCAGCTTACGAGTCCTTAGTGGATCGTGGTTCTCGCGGTTGCCATGAGAATACGGCGAAATGTGTGCATTAAACAACCACGCCTCACCCTCGCGCACAGAAACGTATGCTTCTTTTAGCTGAACCCGGCCGTCCATGGCACTCTTTACCTCGGTGCCTGTCAGGACAATTCCGGCTTCGTATTTATCCGAAATATGATAATTGTGAAAGGCCGCACGATTCGCTGCTAAAACTTTTTCTTCTTTCGCCACGTTGTTCAATTTGAGATCGCGAGTACATCGTGACGAGTAATAATGCCAATGATACGGCCGTACTCCTCCACCAACACTGCCGGACTGGTCTGCAAACGTCGCGTCACCTCCGACGAACTGGCATCGACGTCCACTGTCGGAAAGCTCGCTTCCATCACTTCACTGACCGGCGAATTCAACAGTTCTTGATTGCGCACCACTTTTGCGAGCACGCGATTTTCTCGTAACGAACCGACCGCACGTCCTTCCTCGAGCACTGGTATCTGCGTCAGGCCGAGCTCGTCCATCTTTGCGAGCGCTTCGCCGACGTTGTCGTTCGGACCCATGTAAACCAGCGTCTTGGGCGCCTGCGGTTTCTTGGTGCCGCTGATCAAGCCGGCGGTGATCTTTTGGGGTTCGAGTAGTCGTTTCTCTTTGAGCCACTCGTCCGAGTGATGCTTCGACAAATAATGTTCACCAGTGTCACAAACAATGAACACAACGATTGCATTCTCATCGAGCGTAGCCGCTACACGCAGCGCCGCAGCGAGATTAGTGCCTGTAGATCCGCCGCAGAAAATTCCCTCCATGCGTCCCAACATGCGCGACAGCTCAAACGATTCACGGTCGGTGACGTTGATTACTTCATCGACGTACTTGATATGAACGTTCGGCGGCACGATCTCCTGTCCGATTCCCTCGACGAGATACGGAGTCGCCTCTACGACCTTTCCAGTCTCTTTGTAATTCTTGAAGATCGAGCCGTAGGGATCCGCGCCGATGATGCGGATGGTCGGATTCTTTTCTTTGAGATAACGACCGGTGCCAGAGATCGTGCCGCCAGTGCCGAGCCCGGCGACGAAGTGAGTGATCTTGCCTTCCGTCTGGCGCCACAACTCCGGTCCCGTGGTGCGGTAATGCGCTTCCGGGTTCGCGGGATTTGAATACTGATCGGGATAAAAGGAGTTGGGAGTTTCTGAGGCGATGCGACGGGCTGTCGAAACGTAATGATCGGGCGTTCCTGGTTTAGCGGAGACCGGAGTGATGACGACATCCGCGCCGAGAGCTTTTAAGTATCGGGATTTCTCGACTGACGCTTTGTCAGTCATCACAAAAATGCATTTGTAACCTTTGACGGCGGCGGCGATTGCGAGACCGATGCCGGTGTTTCCTGAGGTCGCTTCGATTACCGTACCGCCGGGCTTCAGAATCCCTTCGCGTTCCGCGGCCTCAATCATCGACACGCCGATCCGGTCTTTAACTGAGTAGCCCGGATTCAAGTTCTCCATCTTGGCGAATACTTGCGCTTTGACGTTGCGCGCGAGCCTGTTGAGCTTTACTAGAGGCGTATTTCCGATCAACCCGAGAATGTTTTGCTGGAATTCCATCAGAGTCTCCGACAAGCTGATAAGTGCGGACCTATCTATATAGCAGAAACTTTGGAGCGGGGCTAATTGAGAAGGCGGTAAAGAGGTTTCACGCAAAGACGCAAAGTTAAAACGAAGACGCAAAGAAGATATTCAATTCCCTCTTTGCGTCTTTGCGGCTCGTCTTTGCGCCTTTGCGTGAAACCGATTTTAAAATGTTAGGGCCCGGACGTGCTCTCCCCTTCACATCCGGGCCCTTAACAAGGCCACTCATTTTGCAATGTGTGACCGAACCGTTAGGCGATCCTTATTACCGTCGGTAGTATCGCCTGTTTTGATCTCGTAGTTTGTAGGTGTAGAGCGCTGCACCGCCTGCACCCAACAGTGCGCCAATGACCGCGCCTTTCTTACCACCGACCGCGCCACCCAAGAGAGCGCCACCGCCGGCTCCGATACCCGTTGTAAGCTTGTCGCGGTGTCGATCCCAGAAGGAACGGTCGCGATCCCAACGTCGCCCACTGTAATTTCGATAACGGTAAGTCTGATACCGTTGTTCATACCGTCTGCCGTCGTAATAACGACTTCGTGTTTGTGCTCCGACAGGAATTGCCGAAAACGTTAATGCCAACAAACAGAAAATACTTACTATCCCCTTTTTCATTACCACTTGGCCTCCGCTTGCCTCTTTTGGCAAGGTGTGTGCCAACACCGCATTGAATCAATAACCGCGCTTTTTTTATAGTTTTGTCGGATACCGGCTAAATAAGGCTGAAACGTGTTAACGATAACGTGCGCATTCTGTGAGGTGGGTTACCTTTTGGGGTAATCTGTCCGAGCAGTTTCGAAAGGTCAACAATGAAACTATTGATTCTCGACAGCCGCCAGGTTCGCGAACTGCTGCCAATGCCTGAATGCATTGAGTTGATGGCCGACTCGCTCGCAGCACTCGCGCGCGGCGAAGTGTTCCAACCTCTGCGTACTATCGCTCGACCACCCGAGGCTCGTGGCTTACTCGGACTGATGTCCGCGTATCGCTCCGGCGAACACGGCGCGTTTGGACTCAAAGCAATCTGCGTCTTTCCCGGCAATCCTGAGCAAGGCAAGGATGCGCATCAGGGTGCGGTTATGTTGTTTAGTCGCGAGACAGGTGAGTTGCTTGCGTTGATGAATGCGTCTGAGATTACCGCGATTCGTACGGCGGCGGTTTCGGCTGTTGCGACTCGACTGCTCGCGCGTGACGATGCGGAGCAACTCGCAATCATCGGCGCCGGTGTGCAAGCGCGAACGCATCTCACGGCGCTGGCGTGTGTGCGTCCGATCAAACACGCTCGCGTGGCTTGTCGAAACATCGAGCACGCGCAACAGCTCGCGGCCGAGATGCAGTTTTCGTTTCCGATTGAGCCGGTGCAAACGAATGAGGAGGCTGTGCGTGGGGCGGATCTGATCGTCACGGCCACTTCTTCCCTCGAGCCGGTAATTAATAAAGACTGGATCTCGCCTGGTGCGCACGTAAATGCAATCGGCACACATTCGCCGAACTCGCGTGAAGTGGACAGCGGGACGATGGGTGTCGCACGGATTTTTGTCGATCGACGTGAGTCTGCGATTAACGAGGCGGGCGAGTATTTGTTGGCAGCGAAGGAAGGCGTCGTGACACCGGATAGTATTATCGCTGAGATTGGTGAGCTATTGATCGGCGCGAAAGCGGGCCGCAGTTCCGAAAGTGAAATCACGCTCTTCAAATCTCTCGGTCTCGCAATCGAGGATGTCGCGTGCGCCGATTATGTTTATAAAAAAGCAACCGCCAATAACGTCGGCACGTATGTAAGTTTCTAAACACGTGAGGAAGAGTGATGAGTCAGGAGTCAACCGATCAAAACGGCGTTTCCGAAATTCTGAAAGCGGTCTATCACGGCAAGCAGGACGTTGTTGCCGCGCTACTGGCGTCCGGCGTTTCGCTCAACGTCTTCGAAGCCGCAGCCACTGGACAAACCGCTCAACTCCAGAAACTCATTGAACAAGATCCATCACTCGTCAACTCATACGCACCTGACGGCTTCACGCCGCTCGGTCTCGCGGTGTTCTTCGGCCACGCCGATACTGTTGACACCCTGCTTGCCGCGGGTGCTGAAGTGAACGCCGCTTATCGAGAGACGATGAAATTGACGCCACTCGCCTCCGCGATGGCCGTCGGACGAAACGACATCGCACGCACTCTCATCGCGCACGGCGCAGACGTGAACGCCAAAGCCGCCAACGATCTGCGTCCACTCCACACCGCGGCCGCAAGAGGCAATCTGGAATCAGCCACGTTGTTGTTGGACCATGGCGCAGACATCAACGCCACCAGCAGCGACGGAAAGACTGCGCTTAGCTATGCTGAGGAACGCAATCATCCCGAAATGGTTGAGTTTTTAAAGAACCGACCGCTAGTTTAGATTAGCCGATCGCCGGTAACCGTCATTGAATCCTGCCGGTAATGACAACCGCGACTCTGTCGGTTGTGCTGCGCCGCTTGTGCCACGATCAGCGCCACCTCAACCGCGTTACGCAAACCAATCAAACCATCCGACAGCTTCGTCGTTCGATAAAAAGTCTCAATCTCATTCCAGAGATGACGCAACTCACGAATCGCTCGCGACAGTCGCTCACCACTGCGCACGAGCCCGACGTAGTGCCACATGATGTTTTGAATGGTCTGCATGTCGCCCTGAATCAAAGCCGTGTCCGGCTCATCTCGCAAACCACTCTCATCCCACGGCGGAATCCCATCAAACTCCGGCGCCTGTCCGTTGCCGTTACTTAAAGCTCTTTCAATCTCCAGCGCCGCGCGATTTCCCCACACCAGTCCTTCCAGAAGCGAAGTCGACGCGAGACGGTTAGCGCCGTGCACACCCGTGCAACTGATCTCGCCGACTGCGTTCAGGTTACGAATAGACGAACGCGCCCATTCATCAACCAGCACGCCGCCACAGAAATAATGTGCGGCCGGAACTACCGGCACTGGCT
>JBKPJP010000136.1:0-7688 GCA_046730735.1 Acidobacteriota bacterium
GGTGCGGCATGTTTGCCGGCATTGCGAAAGCTGATCGATACCGGCTACGTGAAAGAAAGCGAGCGAGTGGTCCTGTTCAATACCGGATCGGGTGTGAAGTACATGGAGTCATTTGCCGCGGGTTAACACGGATTGGAGGACGGATGAAGTTTTTTGGTGTTCTTGTTTTGTTGCTGGTGTCGGTGGTTAGCACGTACGCGCAGTCATCTGCATGGCTTAGTGATACTGAGCGCGCGAAGTTCGAAGAGCTGCGGCGCAGCGGGCTCGAGGCGCTTTACAACATCGACTACGACAAAGCGCAACAGGATTTCAAAGAGATAGTTCGCCTCTTCCCCAATCATCCCGGTGGTTATCAACTGCTCGCGGCGCGGCTCTGGATCAAGACGCTTTATGAGTCGCGGCGTTTGCAGGTGTCGCTTTACAGTTCCGAATCGTTCTACACGAACGGCGACGATAAAGTCGATCCGAAGATCGTGACCGAGTTTCGCAATCTCACGCGCGAATCCAGACGCCTCGCCGAAGCAAAACTCAAACAGGAACCGAAGAACGTCGAAGCACTCGACTTTCTCGCCAACACTGAAGGACTCAAGGCCTCATTTGAAGAGGCAGTTGAGCGACGTCACTTCGCCGCGTTGCGCGACGGCAACGACGCCGTCGATCATCATCGCGAAGTTTTGAAAATCGATCCGAAGTACATCGACGCGCAGATCACGATCGGTCTTTACGAGTACGTTGTCGGTTCCTTGCCCCTGCCGGTCAAGATCCTTGCCGGCGCGACCGGTTTTCGCGGTTCGAAAAAGCGCGGACTCGCAATGCTCGAACAAGTTGCGAAAGAAGGCCGTTGGGCGCAGGACGATGCGAAGAGTGTCTTGATCATACTCTACTCGCGCGAGAAGCGTTTCGAAGACGTAGTGAAACTCACGCGCGAACTCAACGCGAAGTATCCGCGCAACTACCTGCTGCGTTTAGAGACTGCCGATGCGCTGGTCTCACTCGCCGGCGTGAAGCGTAAAGCAAAAGACACCGCGGGCGCCGTGCAGGCCGAGAAAGAAGCGTTTGCCACCTTCGATGAGGTACTGCGCGATCGAAACGTACGCGACTCCGCCGCTCGCGCTCTCGACCTGATTCATTTCAAGTACGGCGAAGCGTTGCTGATCGCCGGTTACAACGAACGCGCGGCGAAGGAGTTCCTCGCTGCTACGCGAGTCGAGCACGCCGAGGCGGGTTTGATCACGATGGCCCATCTTTTTGCGGCGCGCTCTTTCGACGTCGCGGGCAAACGTGATGAAGCGTTGGCCCAGTACAAGGAAGTGTTGGCGCGTCCGAACGTTTACGACGCACACGATGAAGCGAAAAAGGGGTTGCGCCAGGCTTACAAAGCGGACCAGTTTGCCAAGCCTGACGCGGAACAATAATGGGTAATAATCAATCACGTCCTCGTCGCCTTTTGCTCGGTCTTGACGGAGTTCCTCACAAACTGATGGAGCAGGCGAAGAGTCGCGGCTTGTTCGACAGCTTCGGCACACCCACGCGCCTTCTCTCACCATTTCCGACGATGACCAACGTCGCGCTCTCCGCGATGCTTGGCGCAACGCCGCCGGCGGGCTATGAAAGTCTGTACTTCGATCGCGCGGCGGGTGAATTGCGCGGCGGGATCAGGAAGTACCTCGGTCGTCGCACGCCCGATAAGATCCCTTCGTCTTACATGGACGATCTCGACTACCAGGAGCCGCTGCCGTTTGAGTTTTTGATCTATGTTGCGCCGGAGAAGATCTGGCGCGCCGACATGCAGCGCTTTCGTGAACGTTTCCGCGCCGCGCCGCAGGAGCGCGACTACTTTGCGTTCCTCAAAGCGACTGACGGTCTGCTTCACGCACAAGGTCCGGATCGGCTCGCGATCGCACTCGAATCGCTCGACAAGATCCTGCGCGAGATTCAGCAGTATTGCGGCGACGAGATCGAGATCGTGATGTTTTCGGATCACGGTATGAATCTCGAAGAAAATCGCCGCGCGAATCTTGCATCAACACTGCAACGCCGCGGCTTTCGAGTTGTCATTCCTGCATTCGGTCTTTGCAGCTATGCCGCGATCTATTGTCACGATGCCGATCAGGTTCCGGAAATTGCGGTCGCGAGCGCTGAAGTGACGGGCATCGATTTCGCCGTTTACAAAGATGCTGCCGACGTCGTCCTTGAAAGCGAACGCGGCCGCGCGCGAATTGAATACCAGCCAGACACTGAAAGTTATCGATATGTAATAGCCAGCGGTGATCCACTCGAGCTCGGCTCTTTTGCCAACGGCTTCGCAAGTGAGGACGTTTGGTTTGAGCGAACTGCCGGTCATCGTTATCCGAATGCGCTGCCGAATATCTACAAGTCGCTCTTTACTCCGCGCGTGAAGCACACGGCCGACATACTCCTCAGTTTGAAAGATGGGTACTACTATGGCTGGACGCCCTTCGGCCGGTTCGTGCGTCTCGCGGCGACGCACGGCAACGCGCTTCAGGCGAGTTCCAACGCGTTTCTCATGAGCACTAACCGCCAGTTCCCGCCGTTCGTTGGCGCCGATGATGCTAGGCCTCTCTTGCGTGCGTAGCCAATCGGCCTAAATGCGCGTAATCTGTGGTTCATGTCAGCAAACGCGGTGGAAACGCGCGATCTAGTCAAGCAATTCGGCGATTTTGTCGCTGTCGATCACCTGAATCTCCACGTCAATCGCGGCAGCTTCTTCGGCTTTCTCGGTCCCAACGGCGCCGGCAAATCCACCACCATCAAGATGCTGACCGGCCTGCTCGCGCCGACGAGCGGCACGCTGCGCGTTCTCGAGCTTGATATCTCCGCGCAGCCGATGGAAGTCAAACGACGCATCGGCGTCGTCCCTGAAGATCTCAATCTTTTCGAGCGTCTGACAGGCGCCGAGATGCTGTCGTTCACGGGACGAATGTATGGGCTCGGCAAACAAGAGATCGCCCAACGTTCGAAAGAATTGCTCGATTTGATGGAACTCCAGAATGAGCCACGCAAACTGATTGTTGAATACTCACACGGCATGAAGAAAAAACTCTCACTCGCGTGCGCGCTCATTCATCGACCGGAGATATTGTTTCTTGATGAACCGTTCGAGGGCGTTGACGCGATTGCTTCACGAACGTTGAAAGATCTGCTCTCACGGCTGACCGCCAGAGGACTGACGGTTTTTCTTACTTCTCACGTATTGGAAATCGTCGAGCGCCTTTGCACTGACATCGCGATCATTGCACAGGGAAAACTACTCGCATCCGGATCGTTGAACGAGTTACGCAAGGGGATACGTTTGGAGGGTGACGGTGAAGGCCCAGTCTCACTCGAGGAATATTTCATCCACGTGCTCGGCGGCACGCGCAGCGGCAGCGAAGAAGAAGTATTGCAGTGGTTAACGTGATAATAATCCGCGTTTATCCGCGAAAATCCGCGGTTTAAGAAAAGTCTTGGCCTCGTACCCTCTCGTCGGCTAGAATCAATTCCGGTAGGTCTCTTACCCGCGCGCTTCAAGCCAGATCCTACCGCCCAGAAGCTTTCCTGCACTCGTTCTCCTAAACGAGGTTCCCAGTCTATGGATTCGAATGTCGGCCTGACCATTCAGTGCGTCGGTGTCCTTCTAATCACACTGATTTCCTACTTCATGCGGTCTTCCATCAAGAGCAATGCTCTGAGGTATTGGACTGCGTCGTGGGCCAGCCTGTTACTCTCTCTCCTGAGCTTGTTCATCGGATTTCGTCTGGCCGGGAAACAACCACTCTTTTACTCCGCTTACTTCTTCGGTGAATACCTTTTCGCCCTGCTCTTCGTCGCCGGTTGCGGCTCCCAGGCACTTGACGCATCACTGACCAGAAAGCACAGCTATTACCTGCTCCCGGCAGTTGTTATCGCGCTCGTGCTGCCGTATGCGTCACGCGACTTCAACGTTCTGTTCATGATCCACGCGAGCATTCTGTCAGTGTTGTTCATGGTTTCGTACTTCACGTTGATGGAAGGCGTACGCAGGAAAGTGGAGATGGCGAATCGAAAAGTACTCGAGGCGCGCGACCAACTCGAGTTGTTGGTCCAGATGGATCCGTTGACGGAAGCACTGAATCGTCACGCGTTTCATTCGTTATTGCGGCGGCCTGAAAAGGGTCAGGATACGGCCACGTCAGGAAGCGTCGCCGTGCTCGACATCGACAACCTGAAACCGATCAACGACACGTTGGGTCATACTGTGGGTGATAAAGCGATTCGGGCGGTCGCACGCGCGATGCGTTCCCTCGTGCGCGCGGACGACATGCTGTTTCGCTGGGGTGGTGATGAATTTCTGGTGTTGATGTTCAAACTGCCACAACCTGAGGCGAGCCGGCGCATAGAGAAACTGAACAAGATTCTCGAAGAGAACTGCGAGCGATGGATTGGGATGCAGGTTACGGTCTCGGTTTCGTTCGGGGTCGCGGGATTTACGTCACTTACCGACCTGGGCCAAGCAATTGAGCAGGCTGACAAGGCGATGTACGCGCAACGCAACCGTATTCGGGGCCTGAGTCGTGTGTCTGTGTTTTAAAAATATTTCACGCAAAGGCGCAAAGGAAAACGCAAAGCCGCAAAGAAAACTAAATTCTCTTTGCGGCTTTGCGTCTTCCTTTGCGCCTTTGCGTGAAACCTGATCTACGAAGCTTCGACTACCAATTCACGCCCGAAACCGAAGTTGGGTTTCTTACGGCCCTTCATGTACTTCGCCGCTGTTTGCGAGAGTGAAGTGATCAGGATCGGCAATGCGATCGTCGCGTCACAGGGAACGTAGGCCGTATGTGCGCCGCGCGCCAGCTTGCCGTAGATCAGTCCTTCATCAAACGACACCGCGTTCGATCTGCCTCCCGGGTGCGGAGCGTCAGTCGAGATTTGAATTGCGTACTTGTGCCCGTGATGATGTTCTTTTTGCAGGAACGACGACAGCGTCGCCTGTTGAATAAAACTCTTCGTCGTCCCGCCACCGAGATTGAGAATGCCTGACACCCGCGCGTTCGTCATCACGTTCATCATGTCCAGCACGTCCTGGATAACGTCGAATACGAAATTGTTTTTCTTCTCGAATCGCGCACCCGCAATACCGACTGCGAGACCGCTATCGGCAATCGCGGGACAGAAAATCGGCACCTTTGCTTTGTAAGCTGAAGTGAGCACGCCGTCTTCCGATGCGATCTCAGCCAGCTCTCGACCCAAGAGATGCAGAAACTCGCGCACCGAATACGAGCGTGTTTGGTCGAGTTGATTCGTAAACCCGCCGATCCATTCTTTCGCCTCGCGATACTCTTCGTCACTCGCAAGCAGATCCCACATGCGACTGATCTGCGCCGACTCCAATTCCGCATCAGTCATGCTTGGGTGGGCCTGAAAGTGATAGCGCCCGAGCGTTTCGTGTAGATCGTGGAACAGCAACGAACCCGAAAGCACGAGCACATCGACGAACCGGTTCTTGATCACGTAAGCCAGGAGTCGCCGCATGCCCGCGGGTATCAACGCTCCGGAGGCGGCCACCATGATGGTCGTGTTGTCGCCCAGCATATCGAGCCAGATGCGATGCGCCTCGGCGAGTTGGCGGCCTCCAAAGCCTGTGCCTTCCATCTTCTCGAGCAGTCCGGCCACTGAACGATCGCGATCCACCTGAACTGGACGCGTAGGAGTGGTCAAATACTTCGATGCTTTTGGTTTACGTTGAGTGACCATGCAGGTTGTCAACCTCTCGGATTGAACGTTCGATTTTTGTATTGCTTGAATTACATATTAATAATCAGTGCGACGCCGTGAACGTGACTTCACTCCGTTCACAGCGAGATAGGTATAAGCCTCGTAACGTGACTCGTAAAACTGGGCCAACTCGGCGCCATCGGCCTCGCTCAAGTCGCCATCCTTCACGCGTCGAGTGATTAAACGCCGAAAGCCATCGTGCAAATAACTGCGCTCGTAACGCGCTCGCTCCGCTGCCGCGCCGACAGTCGTGCCCTTGATGACTTTCTTGATCAGAAAACCTTCTTCATCGATGTGTATGTGCGCTTCGTGCGGCGCTCCGAAGAGGTTGTGATTGTTTCCCATCACTTCCTGATACGCGCCGACCAGCAAAAACGCCAGGTAATAAGGCTCATCCGGATTGAGCGTGTGGAGTTCGAGCACCTGCTTGACGTCGTGCAGGTCGACAAACTTATCCACGATGCCGTCCGAGTCGCACGTGATGTCACACAACGTCGTATACTCGGTGGGCGGCTTGTTGAGATGATGAATGGGCACGATGGGAAACAGTTGGTCCAAAGCCCAGTGATCCGGTACTGAGCGGAAGACTGAGAAGTTCGTCAGATACTTCGCGCACAGCAGACGCCGCAGGTCGCCGAACTCTTCGGATACATACTTCGCCTGTTGCGCATACTTATCCGCACGCTCGCAAACGTCCCAGAAAAGCACTTCGCCCTTGGCGCGATCTTCAAGCGAGATCAACCCCAGATTGAAAAGGGTAAACAACTCTTCGCGATGTTCGAGCGCGTCGTGATAGTACTCGCGATAGTTCTTCACCGTGATCGACTCGCGCAGATCGCCAAGCTCGATCACCACCTGCGGATCGTCTTCGTCGATCTCAATCGGAGTGATGTCTTCGACGACTGTTTCGACTTCGTCGAGAACGTTCGTCACGAGGATCGCGTGATACGCGGCGAGGAAACGTCCTGACTCCTGTATGATCGTCGGATGCGGAACGTTCTCGTCGTCGCAGACTTGCTTGATGGTGTAGATAACGTCGTTGGCAAATTCCTGCGCGGTGTAATTTGCGGAGGAGTCGAACGCGGTCTTCGATCCATCGTAGTCCACCGCCATGCCGCCACCGACGTCGAGTAGCTCGATCGGGACTTTCATCTGGTAGACCTTGGCGTACACGCGCGCCGCTTCCTTCATCGCATTCTTGATGCGTTTGATATCGGTGAGTTGCGAGCCGATGTGGAAGTGGAGCAGCTTGAGCATGTCCGTGCGATCTGCTTCTTCGAGACGCCGGATTACTTCCAGCAACTCGGTTGTCGTCAAACCAAACTTGGCAGCCTCACCACCTGATTTTTCCCAACGACCGGAGCCTTTCGAGTAAAGCTTGACGCGCATGCCAAGCATCGGCATCGCACCCTCGTGACGTTCGGCAACATTGAACACGTGATCGAGCTCGTTCAGCTTCTCGATCACGATCACGACTTTCTTTCCCACCTTGGCGCCAGCAAACGCGAGTTCGATGAACTCCTGGTCCTTGAAACCGTTCAGAACGAGCAGGCTGTCGCCCGGTTGTTCGAGCGCGAGCGCCGCGTAGAGTTCGGCCTTCGAACCGGCTTCGAGGCCGAAGTCGTAACGGGAGCCCTCGCGCAGGTATTCCTCGACTACCGAGCGCTGCTGGTTTACCTTCATCGGGTAAACACACATGTGCGCGCCCTGGTAATCAAACTCCCGGATTGAACGGCTAAACGCGCGCTGAAGTTTTCTTACCTGCGCGGCGACGAGCTGCGGAAAACGCAGCAGCACGGGCGTGGTAATGCCTCGTTTGGCAAGGTCATCGATGATCTCTTTGAGGTCCGCGGAGCGAGGATCTCCCTCGACGGGACGGACGATAAGGTTTCCCTTGCGGTTTACATCAAAGTAGCCAGCGGCCCAGTTTTCGA
>JBKPJP010000137.1:0-5120 GCA_046730735.1 Acidobacteriota bacterium
TAAGTCAGATTTTGAGTCAGCCTGCAAAGGCCAAACTCGTTCATACTGGACCTTGTCCAGTTTCAAATCGACTTTGGGGAGACCCGGCTTCATAGTTTCAGGGGCAAGTCCCGACTTTGTCGGGACGTCGCCCCTGGTTACAAAATTAAAAGGAGCCCCACAGCCCTGGAAGGGCGAAATATTATTTCGGCCTTTTCAGGCCTTCACGCCCATTGGTGTCGCTAACCAGGGGCGACGCGCTCGCTTCGCTCGCGCTTGCCCCTGGCTGTCATATCTCGCGCCGTTGGCGCTCTGACGCGCTTGCCCCTGTCATATCTCGCGCCGTTGGCGCTCTGACGCGCTTGCCCTGTCATATCTCGCGCCGTTGGCGCTTTGTCTAATCACATCTCAACGCTTCCAACGGTTCGACGCGGCTGGCCCGCCAGGCCGGGAACCAGCAAGCCAGCAGCGCCGCGGCCAGCAACAACAACGAAACTCCTGTGAACGCACGCACGTCCAAAGCATCGACACCGTACAACGTCGATTGCATCGCGCGCCCGACGAGATAAGCGCCGCCCAGTCCAATCAGCGTTCCGCTCACCGCGAGGATCGTTCCCTCTTTCAACACCTGGCCGATCACACGCGAACGTTGCGCGCCCAACGCCATGCGCACACCAAACTCATGCGTGCGTTGGACCACCGCAAACGCCATCACACCGTAAATACCAACCGCAGCCAGCAACAGTCCGAGCGCGCCAAAACTCGCAAACAACACGACACTGAATCGATCGATCGCCAGCGACTCGCTGACGATCTCGTCAACCGTTCTCATGCCCGCCAGTGGCATATCCGGGTCAACCGAACTCACCGCCGCCGTGATGCTCTTCATCACTGCCTTCGGATCGCCGGCAGTCTTAATCACCAGCGACGCCTGCGGCCACGGACTCTGTGCGAACGGCACGGTGATCTGCGGATTATCTTCACGAACGTTCCCGCCACGCAGGTTGTGATAGACGCCCACGATCTGCCATTCGAGCGGCTTACCTCGCGGCCCTCCAGGCACAAACTCTTCAACGGAAATTCTTTGCGCGAGTGGATCGACATTCGACAGAAAGCGCTTGACGAAGTCTTCATTCACCATCGCCACGCGCATGCTGTTGGCGGTGTCGTACTCGTTGAGACTGCGCCCATTCATTACTCGAACGCCGAGTGTCTCGAAGAATCCGGGTGTCACCATCAAGAACGACGTGCCACGGCGTTCAGCAGGCTGGCCCACGATGTTGAAGCGCGTGCCAAGCGTGGTCCAGGCCCCGGGCACGCCAGTCATCGCAGCAGCATTCGTCACCCCCGGCGTCGCCAGGATCCTTTCGAGCATCTGGCCGTAGTACGCTCGTGTTTGATCGGCGCCTTTCAGTCGTTTCTCGGGAACGGGCAAACGGAACGTCAGCACGTTATCGGTGTTAATACCGAGATCGATTCGGGTCAGGTTCCAGAAGCCTCGTAACGCGAGACCGCCAGTGGCGAGGAGCGTCAACGCGAGCGAGAACTCTGCAACGACGAGCAGTCTCAATGCCTTGCGTCGCACGCCGGCGCTGCCGGTGCGTCCGCCGAGTTTGAGCACCTCGTTGAGATCGAGTCGAGTTGCCTGCCAGGCCGGCGCAGCGCCAAACAAAACTCCGGCAAGAGTTGTCACAGCAATCGTGAAGAGCAGAACGGGAACGCTGATCCTGATCTCAGCTTCTGACGGCAACATCGTGCCCACCGGCGGCATCACCGCGGTGATGGCGTCGATGATGCCGAACGCCAGCAAGATCCCCAGCGCTCCGCCAAGCACCGCAAGCACGAGGCTCTCAGTCAATAACTGCGCGAAGAGACGTGTTCTCGTGGCGCCCAGCGCCGCTCGCAAAGCGACTTCACGCCGGCGTGAAGTCCCGCGCGCCAGCAGCAGGTTCGCGACGTTCACACAACCAATCAACAGCAGAAATCCGACCGCGCCGAGCAGCAGCCAGAGATTGCGACGCGTCGACTCAGTCACAAAGTTGAGGTGCAACGGCTGCACGCTCACGCCGCGATTCGCGTTTGTTTGCGGAAACTCGCTCGCTAACTGTGCGGCAATCGTATCCATCTCCGCCTGCGCCTGTGCGATCGAGACGCCGTCTTTCAAACGCGCCATGACGAGCCCGGCATTCGAGTCGTGCGTGATCTGTTCCGGCCGGTATGACAGCGGCACCCACAATTGCGAGTTGAAGCGATCGTGCATACCCGGCGGCAGCACGCCGACAACTGTGTACGGCTCGCCATTCATGCGAATGTCTTTGCCGATGAGATCGCGATTGGAATTGAAGTGATTGGCCCACAATCGATGACTGAGAATCACCACGTGGTCTCGGCCCGGCTGGCCTTCTTCGAGAAGAAAGTCACGGCCTAGCAGGAACGGCAGTCCTTCGAAGGTGAAAAATCCCGGTGTGCGACGTGAACCGGCAACCTGCTCGGGTCGATCGTCCGTAGACACATTGAACGATGCGCCGGTCCATGTGCCAATGCCCTGGAACGAAGTGCTGCGTCGCTGCCACTCGAGAAAGTCGCCGGAAGGAACGGAGTTTCGCGAGCCACGCCCCCACAACCAAACCATCACAAGCTGGTCGGGGTTCGGATACGGCAACGGTTCAAACACGGCATAGACCACGCTGAAGATCGCCGTCGTCGCGCCGATGCCCAGCGCGAGCGTCAGCACGGCAGTGATCGTAAAGCCCTTGCTCTTGAACAGCGTGCGAATGGCGTATCTGATGTTTCCCAGCATGTTTAAATCCATCCACAGATTACGCAGATTTCTCTCTGTGTAATCTCTTATTCATTCCGTAACGCAATCAACGGATCGACTTGTGTTGCTCTGCGTGCCGGCCTGTAACACGCGATGATTGACACCACGACGAGCAACAACGGCACTGCAGTGAACACCAGCGGATCCGTCGCACTCACCTCAAATAGCAAACTCTTGATCGTCCGAGTCAACGCAAGCGCGCCTGCGATTCCAACCAGCACACCAGCCCCGGTCAGCAACAGCCCCTGACGCATGACACCACGTCGCAACGCGCGGGGCTGTGCACCGAGCGCGAGCTTGATTCCGAACTCCTTCGTGCGACTCCCGACGTAAAGCGACATTGTGCTGTAGATACCAACAGCAGCGAGCGTCAGCGCGAGAATCGCGAAGGCAGTCAACAGAATATTCGTGAGCCGCTGTGTGCTTAGTGTCTGACTGATGATCTCCGTCATCGATCGGACCATGTACAGCGGCATGTCTGCGTCTACTTGCCTGATCGCAGCTCTGAAAGTTGAGATTGCAGCGTTTGGCGGACCATCAGTACGGACGACGAACGCTCCTCGCTGATCGGGAGATTGGGCCAGCGCCATGTAGATGTGAGGCTGTTTCTCTTCCGCGAGACTCACGTGTTTGATCCCGCCGACGACCCCGACGATCGTCATCCACTGGCGATTACCGGTGGTCTCGATTCGTTTGCCGATTGCGTCACCCGCGGGCCAGTAACGACGCGCCAGAGGTTCATCGATAATCGCGACGAGCGGCGACTTACTATGATCGCCGGTCTGAAAATCACGTCCCTGCAAGAGTGGAATGCCGAGAGTCTGAAACGTTCCGGGCGTAACGCTTTGCAGTTCAGCTTGTTCGGTTTGAGAAATGTTGGCGCCTTCGGGCGGCTCCTGTCCCTCGACAATGAAACCGTCGACGCTGCCGCCATCCGCGAAAGGCAGATTCGTTGTGAGACCAACAGACTTGATGCCCGGCGCATTGCGCAGATGCTCGACCGCACCGTCGAAAAAGAGCAGCGCCTTCTCCGGGCTGTCATACTTCGTGCGCGGCAGGCTTGCGACCATCGTCAGCGTGTTCTCGGCATTGAAACCGAGATCGACTGACTCGAGCCGTTGAAAACTCTTCAGCAACAAACCCGCGCCGATCAAAAGAACGAGTGATAGTGCAAACTGCACTGCCACGAGTGCGCTGTTCATTCGCCGGTGTGAAGTGGTTCCGCGCGAGCCTTCTTTCAGCCCGCCTTCAATACCCATGCCGTAAGCGCGCAAGGCCGGCATCATTCCGAATAACAAACCGGTGAGGATGGTAAGTCCGGCAGTGAAAGCGAGCACGCGGCCGCTCATGCTCACCTCTTCAATCCGCGTGATGCCACTGATCGGCAGCTTGTCGAGCATACGTACTCCGAGCCACGCCAGACCGACACCGACCACTGCGCCGACAAACGAAAGCAGCACGCTCTCAGTCAGGAGTTGTCGTGCGACGCGTAATGGCGTGGCGCCGAGCGACACGCGCACCGCGATCTCTTTCGTGCGTGACGTTGCGCGCGCGAGCAAAAGATTTGCGACGTTCGCACAGGCAATCAGCAGGACCAGGGCAACAGCGGCAAGCAGGACGAGCAACGGCTTCTGCGTCTTGCCAAGCAACACTTCTTTGATCGGCTGGACGATCGTGCTTGGACCAACGCCTTCGTTTATTCCAACTGCCTCGGCCGTGTTGGGATTCTGGCGCGCAAAGTTTTGCAATACTCCCGTCGTGTCCGCCTGCGCTTGCCCGATTTGGATGCCAGGCTTCAAACGCGCGGCGACTGAGAAGAAGTAAGGAGCAGTGCGCTTTGTATCGAGCGCCATGGGCGCCCAGAGATCGGTCTCGAGCCGCGGAAACTTGAAGTCGGCGGGCATTACACCGACGATCTGTGTCGGTGTGTTGTTCAAGTTGAGCATGCGACCGACGACGTTCGCGTCACCGCCGAAGCGTCGCTGCCAGAATGCGTGACTGATCACGCAGACGAGGTTCCTGCCCTGCGTGTCTTCGCCTTCGACAAAGGTGCGTCCGAGCAGTGGGTTGACGCCGAAGACTTTGAAGAAATCTGCTGTGACACTCGCCATCGGCAGACGCTCGGGTTCACCCTCGCCGGTGAGGTTGATGGCGCTCCGGTTGTAGATTGCAATCGTTTCGAAGGACCGACTTTGATCGCGATAAGCGGCGAAGTCAGCCTGCGAAACTCCCCACGACGCGAGTCCGAGCTTCGGACTTGCCTGGACCATCAGGACCACGCTGTCCGAATCACGAAACGGCAGTGGTCGCAGCAGAATGC